>NZ_JANEWM010000046.1:0-37738 GCF_028069825.1 Citrobacter sp. Igbk 14 | reverse complement strand
TATTAATACTACCAGGGCACTGATCGCCCTTTCCTTTTGTTGTTACTTACCTCTGGTTGTCGCATCAGAAAGCATTCCGGCCGAACATGACGACACCAAAACGCCAGAAATCACGAATACCGAGCCTTCATATCGTTTTTATGGCGAGATGGGGGTGGGAGGTTATACGGCGCTGGAGGGGGATTATAAAGGAAAATACGAAGACGGCACTTATATTGAAGGTGGCGTGGAAGGTCAATATGGCCACTGGTTCGGGCTTATATACGGTGAGGGGTGGACAGTACAGGCAGACCACGATGGTAATGCCTGGGTGCCCGATCATGGCTGGGGTGGTTTTGAAGGAGGGATAAACCGCTTTTGGGGGGGTTATCGTACCGATGATAAAACCGAAATTATCCTGAGCCTGCATAACGACTCTTCCCTGGACGATCTGCAATATTGGGCAGATTTCACACCAGAGTTTGGTTATGAACTTCCCAATACCCGCGATATCGCCACGGCCGTCAAAGTACAAAACCTTAGCGGTGATTTCCGTTATAGCATCATCGCGACACCGGCTGGTCATACCGATGAAGATAAAGCGTGGCTGCATTTTGGTAAATACGATCGCTACTCCGATAAATATATCTACCCTGCAATGGCAAACGGCTATATCCAGTATGACTTTATGAAAGATGTCACCTGGATGGGCGGGACAGAAATTACCGATGGCACCGGCCAGCTTTTTGTCACCGGTATTCTTACGCCGAACTTCGGCGCACGTGTCTGGCACCATACCGGACGTGGTGAAGGGCTGGGTAATCCGGGAACGGAAACCGGCGCAATGGTCAGCGCCATGTATGAGGCGTTTAAAGGCTTTTATCTCTCTACAGCCTACAGCTACGCGCAACACAACCTGGATAACGATCCCGACACAACCACATCCTATGCGCAATTTGGCATCTGGTACGAATATGGCGGCGGTAAATTCGCCACGGCTTTTGATAGCCGATTCAACCTGGGTAACAGTACTGACGATTCAGATAACAAAATATTCCTGATGCAGTATTACTACTGGGGTCATTAATTTCTCTGTTTATTTTGCTAAATGTGAAAAGGAGCTTCGTCATTATGAAAAAAATATATTCGTTAACCCCGCTAGCCTGCGCGTTACTATTTAGCATGTCAGCGCATGCAGCAACCGCCACGGATTTTAAAGATGTTATCGATCGCCACGGCGCACCTGAATATATGCGTGATACCAATAACGACAGCCATCAGCGCTTTAATCCTTTCTTCGATCTGGGTTCATGGCATGGGCACTTGCTGCCAGACGGCCCAAATACCATGGGGGGCTTCCCCGGCGTCGCTCTGCTAACCGAAGAGTACATCAATTTTATGGCGACTAACTTTGATCGCCTGACGGTGTACCAGAGCGGTAAAAAAGTGGCCTTCGCGATGCAGGCGTACAGCATTCCGGGCGCACTGATACAAAAACTGACGGCCCCCGGCATCGAAGTTAACATGACCCTGCGTTTTGCGGATTCACACACCTCGCTGCTTGAAACCAGGATAACGAGTGATACTCCACTGGATCTGGTGTGGGATGGCGAGCTGCTGGAAAAAGTGGAGGCAAAAGACGGGAAACCGACGTCGACCAAAACCGTCGATGAAGAGTATCCGGATTATCAACGCAAAATCGTCGCCACCCGCGATGGCCTGAAAGTCACCTTCGGCAAAGTGCGTTCGACCTGGGATCTGCTTACCTCTGGCGAGTCAGAATATCAGGTGCATAAATCGCTGCCGATGAAGACGAAGGTCAGCGGTCATCGCTTCACCAGCAAGGCGCATATCAAAGGTTCAACCACGTTCTATACCACCTATTCACATCTGCTGACTTCACTGGAAGTCAGTAAAGAACAGGCGCAAATCCGCGATATTCTGGCGCGCCCGACTTCCTACATGCTCGCCTCACAGCAGCGCTGGGAAGAGTACCTCAAAAAAGGGTTGAACAATCCGGATGCGACAGCCGAGCAAACTCGCGTCGCAGTAAAAGCGATTGAAACCTTAACCGGCAACTGGCGCGTCCCGGAAGGCGCAGTAAAACACAACACCGTTACACCTTCCGTCACGGCTCGTTGGTTCTCCGGTAACCAGACCTATGCCTGGGACAGCTGGAAAATCGCCTATGCCATGGTGCATTTCAATCCGGAAATTGCGAAAGACAGCATTCGCGCCCTGTTTGACTGGCAAATACAGCCCAACGATCCCATACGGCCGCAGGATGCCGGTATGATCCTCGACCTGGTGACCTGGAATAAGATCCCGGAACGCGGCGGCGACGGCGGTAACTGGAATGAGCGCAACACCAAGCCCAGCCTGGCGGCATGGTCGGTGATGGAAGTTTACAACGTCACCAAAGATAAGGCCTGGCTCGAAGAGATGTACCCGAAACTGGTCGCGTACCACGACTGGTGGTTACGTAACCGCGATCACAATGGAAACGGTGTCCCTGAGTACGGCGCCACGCGGGATAAGGCTCACAACACCGATAGCGGCGAAATGCTCTTCACGGTGAAACAGGGCGACAAGGAAGAAACTCTCTCCGGGTTGAGTCACTACGCAACTGTCATCAGTAAGGGCCAGTATGACAGCCTGACGATCCCAGCACAGGAAGCCGCTGGCTGGGAATCTGGACGTGATGATGCCGCCGTATTTGGTTTTATCGATAAAGATCAGCTGGATAAGTACATTGCCAACGGGGGTAAACGCAGTGACTGGACGGTCAATTTTGCTGAAAACCGGGATAAAAATGGCAATCTGGTCGGTTACTCATTGCTTCAGGAGTCTGTCGATCAGACCAGCTACATGTACAGTGATAACCATTATCTGGCAGAGATGGCAACGATCCTCGGTAAACCAGAAGACGCGAAGCACTATCAGGCGTTAGCGAAGAAGCTGGCCGATTACATCAATACCTGTATGTTCGACCCGGCAACAAAATTCTATTATGACGTTCGTATTGAGGACCAACCGCTGGCGAACGGCTGCGCGGGTAAACCGATCGTCGAGCGTGGTAAAGGACCGGAAGGCTGGTCGCCGCTGTTTAACGGTGCGGCCACACAATCCCACGCGGATGCGGTAGTTAGCGTGATGCTCGATCCGAAAGAGTTCAACACATATGTCCCACTTGGCACCGCTGCACTGACCAATCCGGCCTTCGGCGCGGACATATACTGGCGCGGGCGCGTCTGGGTGGATCAGTTCTGGTTCGGGCTAAAAGGGATGGAACGTTATGGCTATCGCGATGAAGCGCTAAAACTGGCCGATACTTTCTTCCAGCATGCCAAAGGGCTGACGGCAGAAGGTCCAATTCAGGAAAACTACAACCCGTTGACCGGCGCACAGCAGGGAGCACCTAACTTCTCCTGGAGCGCCGCACATCTCTACATGCTGTATAACGATTTTCTTAAAAAACAGTAATCAGTGGTATTTTGCCGGATGACGCTTCGCTTATCCGGCCGACAAAACCACATTTTCACAGGCCGGATAAGGTGCTGGCACCGACATCCGGCAAATTCGTTCTCTGGCCCCGCGCCTTTTTTGAATCCCATCACAATCACGACATTCCCCTTTTCCCTTTTGCGCGGCGACGGCTAAATTAGTAACTCATCCGACCACATAACAATAATTTTACATACTGGACACCTTTATGAGCTATCCGTCGCTGTTCGCCCCGCTCGATTTAGGCTTCACCCGGCTTAAAAACCGCGTGTTAATGGGTTCAATGCATACCGGGCTGGAAGAGTATCCCGATGGTGCAGAACGGCTGGCTGCGTTCTATGCTGAACGCGCTCGTCACGGCGTAGCCCTGATTGTGACCGGAGGAATTGCACCCGCGCTATCGGGCGTGGGTATGGAAGGCGGCGCGATGCTGAACGACACCAGCCAGTTGGCGCACCACCGTATCATTACCGATGCAGTTCACGATGAAGGCGGGAAAATCGCCCTGCAAATCCTGCACACCGGCCGCTACAGCTATCAACCGCATCTGGTTGCGCCTTCCGCCATTCAGGCCCCTATTAACCGCTTTACGCCGCATGAATTGACGCACGATGAAGTGCTGCAACTGATTGACGATTTCGCCCATTGTGCACAGCTGGCGCGGGAGGCAGGTTACGATGGCGTGGAAGTGATGGGTTCGGAAGGCTATCTGATCAACGAATTCCTGACTCTGCGCACCAACCAGCGTAATGATGAATGGGGCGGTGACTATGCCAACCGCATGCGTTTTGCCGTGGAAGTCGTACGGGCGGTGCGCCAGCGTGCCGGCAGTGACTTTATTATTATCTTCCGCCTGTCGATGCTCGACCTGGTGGAGCAAGGCGGAACTTTTGACGAAACCGTCCAGTTAGCACAGGCTATCGAAGCCGCAGGTGCCACAATTATTAACACCGGCATCGGCTGGCATGAAGCGCGTATCCCCACCATCGCCACACCGGTACCCCGGGGTGCGTTTAGCTGGGTAACGCGCAAGCTGAAAGGTCATGTGACGATCCCACTGGTCACCACTAACCGTATTAACGATCCGACCGTTGCGGATGACATTCTGGCACGCGGCGATGCCGATATGGTATCGATGGCCCGGCCGTTCCTGGCCGACGCTGAGCTGCTGTCAAAAGCGCAAACCGGACGATCCGATGAGATCAACACCTGTATCGGCTGCAACCAGGCTTGCCTGGATCAGATTTTCGTGGGAAAAGTTACCTCCTGCCTGGTGAACCCACGCGCCTGTCATGAAACCAAAATGCCCATTGTTACAGCTACTCACCTGAAGAATCTGGCCGTTGTGGGTGCGGGTCCTGCAGGTCTCGCTTTTGCCATTAACGCCGCCGCACGTGGTCACCACGTGACGCTGTTTGACGCGCATGGTGAGATTGGCGGGCAGTTTAATATCGCCAAGCAGATCCCCGGCAAAGAAGAATTCTATGAAACACTGCGCTACTACCGCCGGATGATCGACGTAACGGGTGTCACACTGAAACTCAATCAGTTTGTTAGCGCCCACGAACTGCAAGCCTTTGATGAAGTGATCCTCGCCAGCGGGATCGAACCGCGCATGCCGCCGATCGACGGTATTGAACACCCTAAAGTACTGAGCTATCTCGATGTCCTGCGTGATAAAACGCCGGTAGGAAAGCGCGTGGCGATCGTTGGTTGCGGAGGGATCGGTTTTGATACCGCCATGTATCTGAGCCAGCCCGGCGATCCCACCAGCCAGAATATTGCCGAGTTCTGCGTGGAATGGGGTATCGACACCAGCCTGCAGCAGCCCGGCGGTTTACGTCCGGAAGGCCCGCATCTACCCCGCAGCCCACGTCAGATAGTGATGTTGCAGCGTAAAGCCAGCAAACCAGGGCAAGGTTTAGGTAAAACAACGGGATGGATCCACCGCACCACCCTGCTTTCACGCGGCGTAAAAATGATCCCGGCGGTGAGCTATCAGAAGATCGATGATGACGGGTTACACGTGATGATCAACGGCGAGCTACAGATCCTGAATGTGGATCACGTGGTGATTTGCGCCGGCCAGGAGCCACGTCGGGAGCTGCTTGATCCACTGCATGCTGCGGGTAAAACAGTACATCTGATCGGGGGGTGTGATGTGGCGATGGAGCTGGATGCCCGACGTGCTATTGCACAAGGGACAAGGCTGGCACTGGAAATTTAACGTCACGTCTTTCGTAGGCCGGATAAGGCGTTAGCCGCATCCGGCACACGCGATTAACGACGACGACCCAACTTCACCGCTTTCAACACCACAAACTTATTGTTGGTGGCAATGGTCTCGCAGTTGCCGAAAATCTTCTTCAGCTTGTGGAAGTAGTCGAGGTGGCGGTTGGCCACGATGTACAGTTCACCGTTGATTTTCAGGCAGCGACGCGCGTGGTGGAACATCTCCCAGGCGATGTTATCGGTTAGCGCATGTTTCTGATGGAACGGCGGGTTACACAGCACGGCGTTAAAGCGGAAAGGCTCCACGCCAGACAGCGCGTTGTTGATCATAAATTCACAGCGATCCAACGCTTCAGGCATGTTGCTTTCGACGTTCAGGCGGCTTGATGCCACCGCCATCGGTGATTCATCCACAAACACCACGCTCGCTTGTGGGTTCTTCTCCAGCAAAGTCAGGCCAATCACACCGTTGCCACAACCGAGATCGACAATCTCCCCTTCCAGATTTTCCGGCAGGTGCTCAATAAAGAAACGTGCGCCAATATCCAGCCCGGTACGGGAGAAAACGTTGGCATGGTTATGGATAGTCCAGTCGGTGCCTTCCAGTTTCCAGCTCAGCGTCTGCGAAGCATCAGCCAGTTCTGGATTACTGAAGGTGCAGTTAATCAGACGGGCTTTTTTCCACGCCAGCGTGGTAGTGGTTGGGCCTAGCACCTTTTCAAACAACTCAAGCGTTGAGGTATGAATATCACGCGCCTTCGCCCCCGCAATGATGCGCGTTTGCGGCGTGACAACCTGACGCAACGCACGGAGCTGTTGTTCCAGCAGCGCCATCGTTTTGGGAATTTTAATCAGCACAATGCCTGGTGCCTGCGGGTATTCAGCGGTGCTGTCGAGAAACTTGACGCTGGATTCCGCGATATCGTTATGGCGCAGGTTTTCACGCGTCCCCAGCTCGCTTAAATAAGAGTCGCCAATGCTGTATGGTGTATGTTCCGCCAGTGCACAGCCCAGCGCGCCGAAAGTATCGTTCAGGAGAAGCACCGGGCCGCTAATCTCGGTATCGTCCAGCTGTTGCAACAGATATTCATCTGCAGCTTCCCACGCCAGCAGCGGGTTAACGTCATCCGTTTCCGGGAAACGTTTAAGTGACAGCGAACGGAAACCGTTGTCTATGTGGCTCATCGGCCCTCCTGAGTGGTAAAATTTCGGCGTATCCCTGAAAAGGGTGCGTGAGTATACAACATTTTGAATACACAAAATCATTCAAGTTGCATCAAGGCGGCAAGTGAGTGAATCCCCGGGAGCGTACATTTAGTACGTGACTGGGGTGCGCGAACACAGCCAACACAGAGGCAGCTTGAAGGATGAAGTGGATGGGACATGAATGAACCAACTAACTTACCTCCAGGGCTACCCGGAGAATTTACTTTCCCAGGTTCGTACGCTGATTGCTGAACAGCGTCTGGGGGCGGTGCTGGAAAAGCGTTATCCCGGTACACATGACTTCGCAACTGACAAAGCGCTCTGGCAATATACCCAGGATCTGAAAAATCAGTTCCTGAGAAACGCCCCGCCGCTGAATAAAGTCATGTATGACAGTAAGATACACGTGCTGAAAAATGCGCTGGGGCTGCATACTGCCGTCTCCCGCGTGCAGGGTGGCAAACTCAAAGCCAAAGCGGAGATCCGCGTCGCTACCGTGTTCCGTTCTGCGCCTGAACCTTTTTTACGCATGATCGTCGTGCATGAACTGGCACATCTGAAAGAAAAAGAGCACGACAAAGCGTTTTATCAGTTGTGCTGCCATATGGAGCCGCAGTACCACCAGTTGGAGTTTGATACCCGCCTGTGGCTCACGCAACAATCGCTGAAGCAAACTGCGTAGTCGCGCACTGGCTTTGTCTTCAGGGCATGCTAAATTGACGCAAGGATCCCTTTTCGCAGCCTGAAGGCATTTATGATACGTTTCGCAGTGATTGGCACAAACTGGATCACCCGCCAGTTTGTGGATGCCGCCCATGAAACCGGCAAATATAAGTTAACCGCAGTGTATTCCCGTAGCCTTGAACAGGCACAGACCTTCGCCAATGATTATCCCGTCGAGCATCTGTTTACCTCGCTGGAGGCAATGGCGCAAAGCGACGCAATTGATGCCGTTTACATTGCCAGCCCGAACTCTCTGCACTTCCCGCAGACAACGCTGTTTCTACAGCACAAAAAGCATGTCATTTGCGAGAAACCGCTGGCCTCAAATCTGGCACAAGCCGAAGCTGCTATCGCCTGCGCGCGTGAAAATCAGGTCGTGCTGTTTGAAGCGTTTAAGACCGCCAGCCTGCCTAATTTCCTGCTATTACAGCAATCACTACCTAAAATTGGGCGAGTCAGGAAAGCGCTGATCAATTACTGCCAGTATTCTTCACGTTATCAGCGTTATCTGGACGGTGAAAATCCCAATACGTTTAATCCGGCGTTTTCTAACGGTTCGATTATGGATATCGGCTTTTACTGCCTGGCCGCTGCGGTTGCGCTCTGGGGTGAACCACTGAGCGTTCAGGCAAGTGCCAGCCTGCTGGAAAGCGGCGTCGATGCCCACGGCGTGGTCGTACTCAATTACGGCGATTTTAGCGTCACGTTGCAGCACTCGAAAGTCAGTGATTCCGTGCTGGCCAGCGAAATTCAGGGCGAATCAGGGTCGCTGGTTGTCGAGAAGATTTCCGAGTGTCAGAAAGTGTGCTTTATTCCACGCGGTGGCAAAACGCAGGATCTTACGGTGCCTCAGCACATCAATACTATGCTTTATGAGGCAGAGGCTTTTGCTCATCTGGTTGAATCCGGCGAAGTGGATCATCCGGCACTGAACGTCAGTCGTATTACCGCCAAACTGCAAACGGAGATTCGCCGCCAGACCGGCGTTATTTTCCCCGCAGATGATGCTGAGATACCGCTGACTGCGTAAAAGTGTGTAAAACGAATGTTGCAGGCCATTGACTGAATGCATGGCCTGTAATATTTTGTAACCCGCAAAGGGGAGTAACTTCGTTGTCGGTTGATCGTCATTACGATGTGTGAAAAACCACATCCGGTCACCGGGCGATAACAAAGGAATACGCTGTCGTATTCCTTTGTTGTTGTAAGTGAGACCTTGCCGAATGGCAAGGTCTATGCATAAAAAGCAGCGGCTAACGTCATTCGGCGTTGGCCGTTTTTTTATGCATGGGGAAATAAAATGAATACTGTTGGCACACCGTTGTTATGGGGTGGCTTCGCTGTCGTGGTGGTCATTATGCTGGCCATCGATCTGCTGCTACAGGGCCGTCGTGGCGCACATACGATGTCGATGAAGCAGGCCGCGGCCTGGTCAATCGTCTGGGTAACGTTGTCGTTGGTGTTTAACGCGGCATTTTGGTGGTACCTGGCTGAGACTCAGGGCCGTGCCGTTGCCGACCCGCAGGCGCTGGCGTTCCTGACCGGCTATCTGATCGAGAAATCACTGGCGGTAGATAACGTCTTTGTCTGGTTGATGCTATTTAGTTACTTCTCCGTACCTGCGGCACTGCAACGTCGGGTACTGGTGTATGGCGTACTGGGCGCGATTGTATTACGTACGATCATGATCTTCACGGGCAGTTGGCTTATCGCCCAGTTCGAATGGCTGCTGTACGTGTTCGGCGCATTCCTGCTGTTTACCGGCGTGAAGATGGCGCTGGCGAAAGAAGACGCTTCCGGTATTGGCGACAAACCCTTAGTGCGTTGGCTGCGCGGCCATTTACGTATGACCGATACCATTGAAGACGAAAAATTCTTCGTGCGTAAAAACGGTCTGCTGTTTGCAACGCCGCTGATGCTGGTATTGATCCTGGTTGAACTGAGCGATGTGATTTTTGCCGTCGACAGTATTCCGGCAATCTTTGCCGTCACCACCGACCCGTTCATCGTACTGACCTCTAACCTGTTCGCTATCCTGGGTCTGCGTGCGATGTACTTCCTGTTGGCAGGTGTGGCGGAGCGTTTCTCGATGCTGAAATATGGTTTGTCGATTATCCTGGTGTTTATCGGTATCAAGATGCTGATCGTCGATTTCTACCATATCCCGATCGCTATCTCGTTAGGTGTGGTCTTCGGTATTCTGTTTGTGACGCTGGTTGTGAATGCGTGGGTCAACCACCAGCACGATAAAAAGCAGCAAATACAGTAACTTCTACTTAGCTAGTTGATAAAGCCCGACCGCACATTGCGTGCGTCGGGCTTTTTGCTGGACATGTCAAAACAATGTTAATTTAAAGTTATAAAACATGATCTGAGCGCGGAAACCAGGATATTTATCTTCCCGAACCGGCATCTTTCCTTATACTCAGCCATGCAAACACTTTGTTACATCCAGAAAGATGCGTCATGAGAACGCACAACGGGTGAACAACAACACAATCAAAGGATGACTACATGACTACGCTACGTTCATCGGGGCTGATCTCGCGTTTGGCGCAAGGGAGCCTGGTTAAACAAATTTTGGTCGGTTTGGTACTGGGGATTCTGCTGGCACTGGTTTCAAAACCTGCGGCAGAAGCCGTCGGCCTGCTGGGGACACTGTTCGTCGGCGCATTAAAAGCCGTCGCCCCAATCCTCGTGCTGATGCTGGTAATGGCCTCTATCGCCAACCACCAGCACGGGCAAAAAACCAATATCCGCCCTATTCTGTTCCTTTACCTGCTGGGAACATTTTCAGCAGCATTAGCCGCCGTGGTGTTCAGCTTTGCCTTCCCCTCGACGCTGCATCTTTCCAGCAGCGCCAGCGATATCGTGCCGCCATCCGGTATTATTGAGGTGATGCGCAGCCTGCTGATGAGCATGGTCGCTAACCCCATTGATGCGCTGCTGAATGCTAACTATATCGGTATTCTGGTATGGGCAGTCGGCCTTGGCTTTGCGCTACGCCATGGTAATGAGACGACCAAGAATCTGGTCAATGATATGTCCGATGCCGTCACGTTTATGGTGAGACTGGTTATCCGCTTTGCACCGATAGGTATCTTCGGCCTGGTCTCTTCCACACTGGCAACCACTGGTTTTGCCACCCTCTGGGGCTACGCCCAACTGCTGGCCGTACTGGTTGGCTGTATGCTGCTGGTTGCGTTGGTGGTCAACCCGCTGCTGGTGTTCTGGAAAATTCGCCGTAACCCGTACCCACTGGTATTGGCATGCCTGCGCGAAAGCGGCGTGTACGCCTTCTTTACCCGCAGCTCTGCAGCCAATATTCCGGTGAATATGGCACTGTGCGAGAAGCTGAATCTGGACCGTGACACCTACTCTGTCTCTATCCCGCTGGGCGCCACCATCAATATGGCAGGCGCGGCGATTACCATCACGGTTCTGACGCTGGCGGCGGTGAATACGCTGGGTATTCCAGTCGATTTACCGACGGCGCTGTTGCTGAGCGTGGTGGCTTCGCTGTGTGCTTGCGGCGCATCGGGCGTCGCGGGGGGGTCTCTGCTGCTGATCCCACTGGCGTGCAACATGTTCGGTATCCCGAATGACATCGCCATGCAGGTGGTCGCCGTTGGCTTTATCATCGGCGTATTGCAGGATTCCTGTGAAACGGCGCTGAACTCTTCGACAGACGTCCTGTTTACCGCTGCAGCCTGCCAGGCAGAAGACGAGCGTCTGGCAAATAACGCCCTGCGCGGCTAATCACAGCCCCTCCGTCATCGGGCGGAGGGGTTCTCTTCTTGTACGCTTTTTTCAATTTTGAAGGGATCAATGCCGCGTTTTTGCATGCGCCGGAAGCGAATAATGTTCAGGCCGTTCATCACCAGAAAGCTACCTTCGATCATCGTCCCGCCAATCGACCCTAACCAAAAATTATGGATAACCCAGCAGGCGGTTGCGCACCACATCACACAGCGCACGGTTAACCCTTTGCAGCGAAATAGTGCCCAGGTACTGGCAAGCGTGCCGATAATAGGCAGTAGCTCCATCGCATGCTGCAATTTTGCCAAGCCAAGAACCAGCGTGAGGACAATAAAAACCGTCATGACCCACAGCTTGCGGGTATGCATTGAGACCAGGGTACGTACGGTATTAAGCTCAGCGCTCATTCCCGCGGGCCAGGCCCCCATCAGAAAGAAGTGTACGCCAATGGTGGCGCTATAGACGGCGAGCTGTAGCCGGAACCGGCGCTCGTCACGATTAAAAAAAGTGGTAATCCCGATCAGAAAGGCGATGACACCAACGCCCTGGGCCAGCCAATACGCGGTCATGCAGCAACTCCAACTCCATTTCGTAGGCCGGATAAGGCGTTTACGCCACCATCCGGCAACGGTTTATGCCTGATGGCGCTACGCTTATCAGGCCTACGCGATCCGTAGGCCTGTACAATGACTACAACGTTACGCCACTTTTGAAAATAGCCAGTTCCCGGAAATCATTGCGTTCGTTACAGGTCTGTTTGCCGTTGGCAAACTCAACGATGGTATCGACAAACTCATTCAGCAGTTGCGGCATCGCTTTACCGTGGATTAGCTGCCCGGCATCAAAATCGATCCAATGCTTTTTCTTCGCGGCCAGCTCGCTGTTGGTGGCAATTTTCACCGTCGGTACGAAACCGCCGTACGGCGTACCACGCCCGGTACTGAACAACACCATATGACAGCCGGCCCCCGCCAGCGCACTGGTCGCAACGGCGTCATTGCCCGGAGCACTTAACAGATTCAGACCTGGCGTTTTCAGGCGTTCGCCGTAGCGCAGTACATCGACAACTTTGCTGGAACCCGCTTTCTGTGTGCATCCCAGCGATTTATCTTCCAGCGTGGTGATGCCACCCGCTTTGTTCCCCGGCGATGGATTCTCGTAGATCGGCTGGTCGTGAGCAATGAAGTATTGCTTGAAGTCATTGACCATGGTCACCAGCTTACCGAAGGTTTCTTCATCGCGGCAGTGGTCCATTAATAGCTGCTCGGCACCGAACATCTCCGGGACTTCAGTCAGTACGGTAGTCCCGCCGTTCGCGATCACGTAGTCAGAGAAACGCCCCAGCATCGGGTTAGCGGTGATCCCAGACAAGCCGTCAGATCCGCCACATTCCAGACCAAACTTCAGCTCGCCGAGTTTACCCGGCTCACGCTTATCGTTACGCATCACGCTGTACAGCTGGTGGAGATGCTCGATCCCCGCTTCCACTTCATCTTCCTGGTGCTGGCAGACCATAAAGTGAACGCGTTCTGGATCATACTCACCTAACGTTTCGCGAAAAGCATCAACCTGGTTGTTTTCACAACCGAGGCCAACCACCAGCACCGCCCCCGCATTCGGGTGACGCACCATATTTTGCAGCATGGTGCGGGTGTTGATGTGGTCGTCACCCAGTTGCGAACAGCCGTAGGTGTGGCTGAAGAGATGAACACCATCGATACCTTCGGCGTCGTGGGTCTCTTTCAGGAAACGGGTTTGCATCTGACGCGCCATCGCATTGACGCAGCCGACGGTCGGCAGTATCCACAACTCGTTACGTACCCCAACATCACCGTTCGCGCGGCGATAAATCTGCACGTCGCGATCGACTGCCTGAGCAACTTCCGCCTGAAAATCCGGTTGGTAGCTATACGTGTCCAGATCGCTCAGATTCGTGCGCGTGTTGTGAGCATGAATGTGCTCACCCGCAGCGACATCAACCAGCGTATGGCCAATTGGCAAACCATATTTAACGACGTTTTCGCCTTGCGCAATATCGCGTAAAGCAAATTTATGGCCACGTGTTACCGCCTGGCGCAGGGTAATCGCCTGTCCATCAACGGTGACTTCGGTTCCTTCAGCCAAATCAGCGAGCGCTACCGCGACGTTATCCAGCGTGTGGATCTTGATGTATTGCATACCAACCCCGGGCCTTAGTTCAGTTCAATGGCGAAGTAATCACGCGCATTGTTGAAGCAAATATTTCTGACCATTTCACCCAGCAGTTGAATATCTGCAGGTGCTTCACCCGCGGCAACCCAACGGCCAATCATCTGGCACAGGATGCGACGGAAATATTCATGGCGCGTGTACGACAGGAAGCTGCGACTATCGGTCAGCATACCCACAAAACGACTCAGCAGACCGAGCTGTGCCAGTTGTGTCATCTGACGTTCCATCCCATCTTTCTGGTCGTTAAACCACCAGCCGGAACCGAACTGCATTTTGCCCGGCATGCCTTCACCCTGGAAGTTACCGATCATGGTGCCCAGCACTTCGTTATCGCGCGGGTTCAGGCAGTACAGGATGGTTTTCGGCAGCAGGTTCTGTTCATTCTGCTTGCTTAGCAGTTTGGACAGTTCTTCAGCCATCGGACGGTCGTTAATGGAATCGAAACCGACATCCGCGCCCAGCAGTTTGAACTGACGCAGGTTGTTATTACGCAATGCGCCAATGTGGTACTGCTGCACCCATTCGCGACGTGCGTATTCAGCGCCAAGGAACACCAGTACGGCAGTTTTGAACTGGGCAACTTCATGCTCGCTCAGGGTTTCACCCGCCAGACGACGCGCCAGGATGTTATCCAGTTCAGCTTCGTTAGATTCAGCAAACAACACCACATCCAGCGCATGGTCGGAGACTTTACAGCCGTGTGCAGCAAAGTGATCAAGACGTTTAGTTAGCGCGGTTTGCAGGTCGGTAAAGCGGCGGATCTCGGTGTCAGAAACTTCGCCCAGCTTCGCCATGTAATCGGTAAAGGTCGCCAGTTCAATGTTGAAAGCTTTATCCGGGCGCCAGCTTGGCAGCACTTTGATAGCAAAGGTGCTGTCTTTCGCGACCGCAGCGTGATGCTCCAGAGAATCGATCGGATCATCAGTGGTGCCGACCATTTTTACATTCATCTGCTGCATGATTCCACGCGCGGAAAACTGATCCTGCGCCAGCAATTCGTTGCACTGATTCCAGATTCCATCGGCAGTCGCAGGAGACAACAGCTTACCTGTAATACCAAATGGGCGACGCAGTTCAAGATGCGTCCAGTGGTAGAGCGGGTTACCGATGGTGTGCGGGACCGTCGCAGCCCAGGCGTCAAACTTCTCGCGATCGGACGCATCACCGGTACACAAGCGTTCAGCGACACCGTTAGTGCGCATGGCGCGCCACTTGTAGTGATCACCCTTCAGCCAGATGTCATACAGGTTATTAAAACGGTAGTTATCAGCGATTTGTTGCGGCGGCAAATGGCAGTGGTAATCGAAGATAGGCTGGTCTTTGGCGTAATCATGATACAGACGGCGGGCAAATTCGGTATCCAGCAGGAAATCTTCAGTCATAAACGGGGTCATTATCGTCTTCCTCTCAGCGAGTGCGTCAGATTGCTTATGTTTTGATGTTGTCAAAGTTATCACACCAATTTCCATACACTGAAGATATTTTCGTGAGTTAGATCAACAAATGATGACAAAAAAATTACTCTCAAAGAGGTAAAACTCACGGCAAGCCGCGCCAGCACTGGCTTTGCTGAATCGAATTAATGACCACACGAAGATTCACACTTTTGTGATGGCACTCACCTTTTAAAGCTGTATGACAAGTTATCTTTTTGCCGTCGCGATACATAAGCCGACGGAATGCAAATTACCGATGGTCCACCATCGGATTGACCGGTACGGAAACCGAATTAGCACAATCATTGACATGGCAAAGTTCGGGGCAGTGCCGGTTTTTTTTCGGTCACGCCCTTCGTAAAAGAACATCCTCCGCCCTGGACTGGAAGATGACCGCTCGTTAGCGGACATAACAAAACGATGAGGTTTTACATGCGTAAAATTAAAGGGTTACGTTGGTACATGATCGCACTGGTGACGCTTGGCACCGTGCTGGGTTACCTGACACGTAACACTGTGGCGGCAGCTGCGCCAACTCTGATGGAAGAGTTACACATCTCCACTCAACAGTATTCCTATATCATCGCAGCGTATTCTGCTGCTTACACCGTAATGCAACCCGTTGCTGGCTACGTGCTGGATGTGCTCGGCACCAAAGTAGGCTACGCGATGTTCGCCGTTCTGTGGGCCGTCTTCTGTGGTGCCACGGCGCTGGCTGGTAGCTGGGGTGGACTGGCACTGGCACGAGGCGCAGTCGGTGCCGCAGAAGCCGCGATGATCCCTGCGGGTCTGAAAGCCAGTTCTGAATGGTTCCCGGCAAAAGAGCGTTCCATTGCTGTAGGTTACTTTAACGTTGGTTCTTCTATTGGTGCGATGATCGCTCCGCCGCTGGTCGTGTGGGCTATCGTCATGCACAGCTGGCAGATGGCGTTCATTATTTCTGGTGCTCTGAGCTTTATCTGGGCGATGTCCTGGCTTGTTTTCTATAAACACCCGCGCGACCAGAAAAAACTGTCTGACGAAGAGCGTGATTACATCCTTAACGGCCAGGAATCACAGCACAAAAACAGCACAGCGAAGAAAATGTCGCTTGGCCAGATCCTGCGTAACCGCCAGTTCTGGGGTATCGCGCTGCCACGTTTTCTGGCAGAGCCAGCCTGGGGTACATTCAACGCCTGGATCCCGCTGTTTATGTTTAAAGTCTACGGCTTTAACCTGAAAGAGATTGCGATGTTCGCGTGGATGCCAATGCTGTTCGCTGACCTCGGCTGTATCATCGGGGGTTACTTACCGCCACTGTTCCAGCGTTGGTTCGGCGTAAACCTGATCGTGTCCCGTAAAATGGTCGTCACCATGGGCGCACTGCTGATGATTGGCCCAGGGATGATTGGTCTGTTCACCAGCCCGTATATTGCTATCGCCCTGCTGTGCGTCGGTGGTTTTGCTCACCAGGCACTGTCTGGCGCGCTGATTACGCTCTCTTCTGACGTATTTGGCCGCAATGAAGTTGCGACCGCTAATGGCCTGACGGGTATGTCAGCCTGGCTGGCGAGTACCCTGTTTGCCCTGGTCGTTGGTGCCCTGGCTGACACCATCGGCTTTAGCCCACTGTTCGCCGTACTGGCAGTATTCGACCTGCTCGGTGCGTTAGTCATCTGGACGGTACTGCAGAACAAGTCGGCAAGCGAGATTGATTCGGGCCCGCAAACCGGCTCTCCCGCTACGCAAAATTAACCTGACGCGAGTCGTCATAGGTATATAATGCAGAGCCGCCAGTTGACTGGCGGCTTTTTTGTCGGTGCGAGTAGAGCCGCCATCGCAAAAGTGGTATAACAAATATAGTCTGCCGTATCATGCCTGGAGTGCATATGGAAATCACTGAACCACGACGTTTGTACCAACAACTTGCTGCCGATCTAAAAGAACGCATCGAGCAAGGCGTCTATCTGGTGGGCGATAAACTTCCCGCCGAGCGCTTTATTGCCGATGAAAAGAACGTCAGCCGTACCGTGGTTCGTGAAGCAATTATCATGCTCGAGGTTGAAGGCTACGTTGAGGTGCGTAAAGGATCGGGTATCCACGTCATCTCTAACCAACCCAAACATTATGTTGCTCCCGACGAAGGTCTGGAATTCGCCAGCTACGGTCCTTTTGAATTGCTGCAAGCGCGTCAACTTATTGAGAGCAACATCGCCGAGTTTGCCGCCACTCAGGTGACCAAGCAGGACATCATGAAACTGATGGAAATCCAGGAGAAGTCGCGCAACGAAAAGAGTTTTCGTGACTCCGAATGGGACCTGCAGTTCCATGTTCAGGTCGCGCTCGCGACGCAAAACTCAGCTCTGGCCGCCATTGTTGAAAAAATGTGGACTCAGCGCGTTCATAACCCCTACTGGAAGAAATTGCATGATCACATTGATCTGCGCACGGTAGACAACTGGTGTGATGACCATGACCAGATCCTGCGGGCATTAATTCGCAAAGATCCGCATGCAGCCAAACTGGCGATGTGGCAGCACCTTGAGAACACGAAACAGATGCTGTTTAACGAAACCAGCGATGATTTCGAGTTCAACGCGGATCGTTACCTTTTCACAGAAAATCCGGTAGTTCATCTGGATACAGCTGCAAACAGCACAAAATAAACGTTCTGACTTTCACAGGCGCGGTAATAGCGCCTGTTTCTGACACTCGGTAAGCATTAGGTATAAAGTGTCAGCCTGTGTAAATCCTCTCGCCTCACTCCATTGCGATAAGCAAAATCAGAGTTCAACCACCGTAATTTATATAACGGACTACGTTGACCTTTGTTACAATTAAAAGCGTTTTGAATTTTTTATGTGTTAGTGCTTGCTTACTTCACAACTTAACAGGGAACAGTTCAGGCCGTGAATTTGTGCAGACCGCGATCCATGCAAAAAACACCAATAAAATCGCGGCATTACAAACTCAAGAACAACGGCGTGACCATAACCGATTCTCCAGGAATACTGAATGGAACTACTGACTCAATTACTGAATGCTTTATGGGCTCAGGATTTTGAAACTCTGGCCAATCCTTCCATGATTGGTATGCTGTATTTTGTACTGTTTACAATTTTGTTTCTGGAAAATGGGTTGCTACCAGCGGCCTTTTTACCTGGCGACAGTTTGCTGGTACTGGTCGGCGTACTTATTGCCAAAGGCGCAATGGGTTTTCCGCAAACGGTACTGCTACTCACCACCGCAGCCAGCCTCGGTTGTTGGCTCAGCTATATTCAGGGCCGATGGCTGGGTAATACCCGCACCGTGCAGAACTGGCTTTCTCATCTTCCGGCTCATTATCACCAACGCGCGCATCATCTTTTCCACAAACATGGCTTATCCGCGCTGTTGGTCGGTCGCTTCATTGCGTTCGTCAGAACATTACTGCCGACCATTGCCGGGCTGTCAGGCCTGAATAATGCGCGTTTTCAGTTCTTCAACTGGATGAGCGGGCTATTGTGGGTACTGATTCTGACCACGCTGGGCTATCTACTGGGCAAAACACCTGTTTTTCTAAAGTACGAAGATCAGCTCATGTCCTGCCTGATGCTGCTGCCTGTCGTATTACTGGTGGTTGGCCTGGCCGGTTCACTGGTTGTACTCTGGAAAAAGAAATACGGGAACCGAGGGTAAATTATGCTGAAATCACGCATAACGCTCCGACGACTGGCCTGGACCACCTCCTTTATGCTGTTTTTGGGCGCGTTAATCCTGACCTGGTCGGTCATTCGCCAACAGGAATCGACGCTTGCCATTCGCGCCATAAACCAGGGTGCCAGCATGCCAGACGGCTTCTCTATCTGGCATCATCTGGATGCCAACGGCATTCGTTTTAAAAGTATTACTCCGCAAAATGACGCGCTGCTGATCACCTTTGATTCCAGCGCGCAAAGCGCAGCCGCAAAAGCTGTACTGGACAGAACGTTGCCACACGGCTTCGTTATTGCTCAACAGGATGATGACAATCAGGCAGTGCAGTGGTTATCTCGTTTACGGGATACACCGCACCGCTTTGGTTAATCTCCAGGAATCTGAATTAGATCACTCACTTTGGTGATTTCACCGTTTAGTGCCTATGATTAATAAACTGAAGTTATGACCTACAGCTTTATTATTCTGGAGCATCGACCCAAAGCACCGGGTCGAATCACAATGGAAGGTTCAAGAATGAAATACCGCATCGCTTTGGCAATTAGTCTTTTCGCTCTCAGTGCCGGCAGCTACGCTAACTCCCTCTGTCAGGAAAAAGAACAAGATATTCAGCGGGAAATTAGTTATGCCGAAAAGCACAACAATCAGAGCCGCATCAATGGGTTGAACAAAGCGCTTAGTGAAGTTCGGGCAAACTGTACTGACAGCAAACTGCGCGCGAATCACCAGAAAAAAATCGCAGAGCAGAAAAATGAGATAGCCGAACGTCAGCGTGATTTAGCCGAAGCGAAGCAAAAAGGCGATGCGGATAAAATCGCAAAACGCGAACGTAAGCTTGCAGAGGCTCAAAAAGAGCTGAAGGAACTTGAGACCCGCGATTACTAAGTACGGTAACTACCCACTCACCTGGAGAAAACTATGTCGAAAGATAACGCTACGGAAAATCTGCGCGCTGAGCTGAAATCCCTTGCGGATACGCTCGAAGAAGTACTGAGCTCCTCTGGCGATAAGTCGAAGGAAGAGATGAGTAAAATTCGCAGCAAAGCTGAACATGCGCTGCGCGAGAGCCGCCATCGCCTGAGCGAGACCAGCGATGTGATTGCTAAGCAAACCCGTGAAGCTGCCGCCAAAGCCGATAACTATGTGCGCGAAAACCCATGGACAGGCGTTGGTATTGGCGCTGCGGTCGGTGTGGTGCTTGGTGTACTGCTGTCGCGCCGCTAACAATGGCTGACTCTCAACACGCACAAGGTCCGGGCAAAAGCGTCCTGGGGATTGGACAACGGATCCTCACGATTCTCGTTGAGATCGTAGAGACCCGATTACGGCTGGCCGTCGTTGAGCTGGAAGAGGAAAAAGCTAACCTTGTCCAGATCGTGCTGATGCTGGGACTGACTATGCTCTTTGCGGCATTTGGGCTGATGAGCCTGATGGTGCTTATCATCTGGGCCATTGACCCTCAGTACCGCCTGAACGCGATGATTGCCACCACCGTTGTGCTGTTGCTTTTGGCGCTCGTTGGCGGGATATGGACATTACGTAAAGCCCGTAAATCAACACTCTTACGCCATACACGCCACGAACTTGCTAATGACAGGCAGGCCCTGGAGGATGATGTCTAATGAGCAGTAAAGTCGAGCGCCAAAAACGTAAGGCACAACTGCTTGGTCAGATCCAGCAGCAACGGCTGGATCTGTCTGCCACCCGCCGCGACTGGCTGGAGGTTACAGACGTATACGATCGTGGCTGGAAAACGCTGCTGAACCTGCGCGCCTGGGTGCTGGTCGGCAGCAGTATTATGGCTGTACGGACCATTCGTAATCCTAATCTGCTGGTTCGCTGGGCTAAACGCGGCTTTAGCGTCTGGAGCGCATGGCGTCTGATTAAATCGACAATCAGACAGCAACAATTGCGCGGTTAACCCCTGCCGTATCCCCTATTTTGCGGGTTCCTCAAATTTTTTGAAAATTACTGACAGTTTTCCTTGCTAACAATTGTCATTCAGCACGTCTATGATTCTCTCCATCGACAGCAACGACGCGCTCTGCAGCGTTGATGCACAAAAGACAAAACAATCCGCCTGAGTGGTTTCCTGGAGAGTACGATGAAAAAATTAGAAGATGTTGGTGTACTGGTAGCGCGCATTCTGATGCCAATCCTGTTTATTACTGCAGGTTGGGGAAAGATCACCGGATATGCGGGTACCCAACAGTATATGGAAGCCATGGGCGTCCCTGGTTTTATGTTGCCGCTGGTTATTCTGCTTGAGTTCGGCGGCGGCCTGGCAATCCTGTTTGGTTTCCTGACCCGTACTACCGCGCTGTTCACCGCAGGCTTCACCCTGCTGACCGCGTTCATCTTCCACAGCAACTTTGCGGAAGGGATGAACTCTCTGATGTTCATGAAAAACCTGACCATCGCAGGCGGTTTCCTGCTGCTGGCCATCACGGGTCCAGGCGCATTCAGTATCGACCGTGTACTGAATAAAAAGTGGTAATCAAACTATACCCGTCATTCTTCAAGTTGCAGGTGTGTTGGCTTCACTCAGAAACCCCAGTCACATAGTTATCTATGCTCCTGGGCGTTTCTTCCCTTGCCGCCTTCCTGCAACTCGAATTATTTAGGGTATATACTTATTAAAAGACGAGGGGATTAACTCCTCGTTTTGCATTCCGGGAGAGAGATAATGGGACAACTGATTGACGGCGTCTGGCATGACACCTGGTACGATACCAAATCAACCGGTGGTAAATTTCAACGTTCTGCATCGGCTTTCCGTAGCTGGCTCACCGCGGATGGCACGCCTGGCCCAACTGGCGAAGGTGGTTTTGCCGCCGAAAAAGACCGCTATCATCTGTATGTTTCTCTGGCCTGCCCGTGGGCGCATCGCACGCTGATTATGCGTAAACTCAAAGGTCTGGAACCCTTCATTTCCGTTTCCGTAGTGAATCCGCTGATGCTGGAAAACGGCTGGACGTTTGATAACAACTTTCCGGCAGCAACAGGTGATACGCTTTATCAGCACGAGTTTCTCTATCAACTGTATTTACACGCCGATCCGCACTACAGCGGCCGGGTAACGGTTCCGGTGCTGTGGGATAAAAAAAATCACACCATCGTCAGCAACGAATCGGCAGAAATTATCCGCATGTTTAACACCGCGTTTGATGCGCTGGGCGCAAAAGCCGGGGATTACTATCCACCAGCCCTGCAAAGCAAAATTGACGATCTGAACAGTTGGATTTATGACAACGTCAATAATGGCGTTTATAAAGCTGGTTTTGCTACCAGCCAGGAAGCGTATGACAGCGCAGTCGAAAAAGTCTTTGAATCACTGGCGCGGCTGGAACAGATTCTCGGTCAGCATCGCTACCTGACTGGCGACCAGTTAACAGAGGCTGACATTCGCCTATGGACTACGCTGGTACGTTTTGATCCGGTGTATGTCACCCACTTCAAATGCGACAAGCATCGGATCAGTGACTATCTGAATCTGTACGGTTTTCTGCGTGATATCTACCAGATACCAGGCATTGCGGACACCGTCAATTTCGATCACATCCGCACTCACTATTTCCGCAGTCACAAGACCATTAACCCGACGGGTATTATTTCTATCGGTCCGTGGCAGGATCTCAACGAACCCCACGGGCGCGACGAGCGTTTCGCGTGATTTACACTGGTCCCCTTTTGGGCAATGCCATTCAGCTAAGCATTTATGGTGAACATGTGATTCTTGCTCAGGGTTCCGTTCACCTCAGCGGTGTCATTTCTCTGAAACGCCGTTACCCGTGAACGTGCAAGGGAGGCTCACCGCCGCCTCCCTTGCAACCCAGGCTCCCGGCGGGAAAATCGTCGCTGCGCGATTATTCGTCCCATCCCTGGGACTCACCCCTTACGGGGCCAGCGCAAGCGCTGTTCAAAATTGCTCCCGGCAATTTTGTCATTCGTCTTATGCCGTCTGCCTGTCGGGTCGGGGCCGAGCCTGCATCCCTGCAGGCCGTCCCCTCTGCCCGCATCCCTGCGGACAGACCCGGTCAGCCGTCAACGCCTCATCGATTTTCAGCCGGACATGGGTCATCGCTTCAACGCTCTGACTTCCAGTAAAATCTGTTTTGCTGTTCAGATATATTCAAATAAAAATACAGATGGTCAGGTGTGGCTGGTCCGGCTGAAAATTGCCGACGTGTTTCCGTAAGGCCGGGAGAACCCGCAGGGATGCGGGTTCAGGGCGCGCTTTGCAAGGACGCTTCATCGCGCCCGGCCCGAAAGCCTGAAGGAATAAGCGGAGGGAACCACGAAGTGGCAATTTTCCGTGCCGGGAGCCGGGATTGTAAAGGGCGTGGCGGAGAACGCCCTTTACACGTTCACAGGAATCGATGTCTCAGAGAAACGATGAACATAAGGTGAACGGAACCCTTTCTCTGAGAGCGCATATTCATAACTTCTACCACACAGGCGATAGTTTCTGAAACTAAGGCGTTCACAGATAAATATTACCCATCAGCGGGCCAAATAATTAATACCGTAAATATTTACCATCATTTCATTCGCAGCTATTCTTAATTTGATTGCTTTAAAAACAAGTAATTGAACGCAGAACGAGGCGAAAATGGATTGGTATTTAAACGTATTAAAGAACTACTTTGGTTTTGGTGGTCGTGCACGGCGCAAAGAGTACTGGATGTTTATTTTGGTCAACATCATCTTTACGTTTGTGCTGAGCGTGTTAGACAGGATGTTTGGCTGGCAACGTGCCGGGGGAGAAGGCGTATTAACAACGATTTATGCAATTCTGGTTTTTATACCGTGGTGGGCTGTTCAGTTTCGGCGTTTGCATGACACCGACCGTTCGGCATGGTGGCTGTTAGTATTACTGATCCCCATCATTGGCTGGTTGGTCATCATCCTTTTCAACTGCCAAAACGGCACGCCGGGTAGCAACCGCTTCGGCACTGACCCTAAACAGCTGTCCTGACGTCATACATCCTTTTGTAGGCCGGATAAGGTGCAATTGCACCGCATCCGGCGTAACAGTCAGGCTATTTACCCGCAAACAGTTTCGGGATTTCCCGCAAACACCAGGACTTCGCTTCGCCCATACTGTCCCGACGCCAGGCCATAATGATATCTATTTCATTTGTCGATTCCGGGCTAACCACACGCAGCCGGCCTGCGGCAATATCCTCTTCGACCAACGGATACGGCATGGTCGCTACACCCAGCCCGGCTAACAGCGCTTGACGCTTATCTTCAATAGTACTGACCGTCAGACGCGGTTGTTTATCCAGAAGCTGAACGGTCAACACCGGACGCTCACGGGCTGTATCCGCCACCGCTATTCCCCGGTATTTCACACGGGTGACTTCAGACAACGGTTCCGGCTCCTGGTGGATCGGGTGATCCGGTGCCGCCACATAGACGTTCATCAGCGAGTACAGTTTGCGCGAGTTAATTTCTGATGATGAGCGGAAATGCATATCCGGCGCGATCACGATGTCCGCTCTGCCCTGCTCCAGACGCTCCCACGCCCCGGCCAACACTTCAGTGATGACGGAAAGCTGCGTGTTCGCCTTTCCGGCAAGGCGGTCGATAAGCGGGAAGAATGCCGCCGTTGGCACCAACGCTTCGGTGACAATCGTCAGATGCGTTTCCCAACCACGGGCCAGCGCTTCAGCATCGGTCGTCAGCTTATCGGCAGCCTCCAGCAACACGCGGCCACGTTCAAGCAGCATACGCCCGACGTTGGTAAATTTTGTGCGGTGACCAGAGCGGTCAAACAGCACAACATCCAGCTCTTCTTCCAGTTTCTGCATGGTGTAGCTGAGGGCGGAAGGTACGCGTCCCAGTTCATCTGCCGCGGCGGCGAAGCTGCCGCGCCTGTCTATTGCGTCCATGACGCGTAACGCTTCAAGCGTTAAAGCCCGTTCTTTGGCCATTTCGTTCTCATTCAGGAAATTTGAACATACCGGGCAGAATATCTGGCTAACAATGCAGCGTCTAGCCATTTAACATAAAAGGAAGTAAAGAGAGGTCAAGAACTATGATTACTACCCGTACAGCCAAACAATGCGGGCAAGCAGACTACGGCTGGCTGCAGGCCCGTTATACCTTCTCCTTTGGACACTATTTTGATCCTAAACTGCTGGGTTATGCCTCGCTGCGTGTTCTGAACCAGGAAGTTCTGGCACCGGGGGCCTCTTTCCAGCCTCGTACCTATCCAAAGGTTGATATCGTCAATCTGATCCTCGAAGGGGAAGCAGAGTATCGCGACAGCGAAGGTAACCATATTCAGGCCAAAGCCGGAGAGGTGTTACTGCTCGCTACGCAACCTGGGATCAGCTACAGCGAACACAATATCAGCAAAGATAAACCCCTGACCAGAATGCAGCTATGGCTGGACGCCTGCCCGCAGCGAGAAAATTCCTGCGTGCAAAAAGCGACGCTGAATGCCGGCAAGCATCAACTGCTTGCTTCACCTGACGGTGAGCAGGGCAGCCTGCATCTTCGCCAGCAGGTCTGGGTACATCATGTTGAGCTGCAAAAAGGTGAATCACTGAGTTTTCAATTGCATGGGCATCGCGCGTATTTGCAGTCGATCCATGGCACGTTCCACGCGGTCACTTCAGGTGCTGAAAAAGAGGCGCTTACCTGCGGTGATGGCGCATTTATTCGTGATGAAACTAACATAACGTTAGTTGCCGATACCCCATTGCGCGCTTTGCTGATAGATTTGCCCGTATAGTCATTAGAATCAAGGGAGTACGACTATTGAGCAAGAAGTCATCAAAAAAACGCCAGCCGCGGGTTGAGGCCAAAAAACAGGAAAGCGTCGTCTTTGGCTACGAGGAGATGCTAACGGAACTGGAAGCAATCGTTGCTGATGCCGAGCTACGGCTGGAAGAAGAAGAAGCCGCTCTCTGACAGGTAATCGTAGGTCAGACAGCGGCCTGCCGGATGGCGACGCTAATGCGTCTTATCCGGCCTACGGTTTTGTAACGATGCGCCCCCGCAGGCCGGAAATCTGCGCGCCATCAGGCAGTCAGTCGCCAGATTAATGTGCTTTGCTGGCCATAATCTCAATGATCTGCTTGTCGGTCTCCTGCATTGAACGACACGCCAGCGCACACAAGTTAGAGATAGATTGCTCTACGTTATGCGCCACAATACCTTCATTCCCCGTCACTGCGGTATCGTCCAGCGCCATGAGTACCGCTTTCCAGGCTGCTGACGCACTGGTAGAGACTTTCATTGCGCAGCTGTTCGAGGCGCCATCGCAAATCATCCCACTCACATCGCCAATCATGCTGCTAATAGCCATAGCGATAGTGCCGTAACGACCATCCACCACCCATGCCATACCTGCCGCGGCGCCCATTGCTGCGGTCGTTGCCGCACACAGCGCAGACAAACGCGGAAGCTGATGATGGATGTAGATAGCACTCAGGTGAGATAACATCAGCGCACGAGCCAGTTTCTCTTCATCGGCCCCAAAGTGTTCAGCCACCACCATCACCGGAACAGTGGCAGTAATACCCTGATTGCCGGAACCGGAATTACTCATTGCGGGCAACGTCGCCCCGCCCATTCGCGCATCCGATGCCGCGCTGGTACGAATAAGAATGGCGGTTGAGAGATCGTTAGCCAGCAGACCACGTGCGCACTGTTTCTCAAGCGTGGTGCCGATATGCAAGCCCCAGCTACCGCTTAATCCTTCCTGAGACAACGCGCCGTTCAGTTTTGCCGCATCAAGAATAAAGCGAATAGCGTCAAACGGCACAACATTCACAAATGCCACGATCTCTTCCAGCGACGTGTGGGATAGCACTGCTAGCGGGGATTCCTGCTCATCAGCCTGAACCTGCTCAGGCTGAGTAAACACCACGCCTTTGTTGGTCTCGATATGCACAATGTTGGTATGGCCGCCGACAATCGTCACGCACGCCCAACCTTCCGAGCTGTATACCTTAGCGCGGGAAAAGAGGATATCCTCGCAAGGCTCCTGCAGCATCACCGCCACCTTCCCGGCGGTCAGCATCGCTTTCGCATCGGCAATCGCTTGTGGCGACGCGTCTTTCAATACTTCTAACCCAGCCCCGGCATTTCCCCCCAAAGCGCCCAGCGCAGCCGCAACGGGAAGACCAACCATCCCGGTACCCGGCACGGTAACGCCCATGCCGTTCTTCATCAGGTTTGGTGAGACCCACGCATCAATGCGTTCCACCGCGCCGTCCAGCTCAGCAGAAGCGACGGCTGCCGCCAGAGCCAGAGAGATAGGTTCAGTACAACCCAGCGCAGGTTTCACTTCTTCCTGCACCGCGCGAATAAAACTATCCCATAATGGATTCAATGTAGTCTCAAACATAACAACAACCCTTGCTCAGATAACTCAGGAAAATGCCAGGAACGGAGAAACGCACAACAACAGGCCAGTGACGATAATCAGGTACAGAGAGGCGCCTTTGTATTTGTGCAATGCAGGAACTTTGTAGACCAGCCAGGCCGGGATCAAGCAACCCACCATGCCGAAAATTGGGCTACAAATAGAGGTGAAGCTCAGTACTGGCGCATTGAGCACAATCGCACTCCAGGCCAGTAAGATAGCGAAGACCATAATGCCGCGTTGAACCAGAGTTTCGTTGATCTTCTCGGCTGGCATTTTGCGGCGCAGCACATTCATCACGATCCCCTGAGTGGCTTCTCGAAAGCCCAGGTAAACACCGAAGAAGGCGGTCATCACGGCGAAAATGTTCAGGATAACGCTGACGATTTTTACCCAACCTGCACCATCACCACTGATAAACTGTGCGGCAATCGCCAGAGCGGAAATATTCTGCTCATAGGCTTTAACCGCTTCGTCGTGGCCCATCGCCAGCGTGAAGGAAACGGCGTAGAAAAAGACGGTGACAAACAGAATACCGAACGCGATGTTCATAGCACGCAGAGCTTTATGGCGTGCCACCTCAATCGACTTCTCACGAGAGCGGTACGAAATAACCATCGGGCTTAGCGTCTGAATAAACAGAATTGAAGTCAGAGTAAACGGCAGCGTGATAATTGCGTTTTTGATCAGCAGCGCCATCGGCGGCAGTGAGCCAGCGTTATACAAATGCCACATCCCCACCATCGAAACACCAAGTGCGGCCACTACCAGCAGCTTGGTCAGTACCATACCGGTAGAGATTTTAAACAGCAGTTTTTCGCCTCGTGACGAGATGGCAACGAGGATGCAAATCAGCACCAGTCCATAGAACGGGCTGTCAGACAGCAACCCTTCAGTGACGCCAAACGTGTGCAGATAAGAGGCGCTATCGTTAGTGATAGCCGTGGAGTAAACGAACATCCAGATAACCAGCATCACAAAATATAATGCACCTAACAGGATGCCCCAGTTTTTACCCAAATAGCCGCTGATTACGCTCGGGTAGTCTTTGCATTCCGGGGATTCCGCCAGCGTGTTGATAAACAGGCGTTGGAATAAATACATCGCAGGATAGCCGATAATCGAGGAGAGCAAGAAAACCCACAGCCCCATCAGCCCTACCTGGACGGGAAGGAAAACAATCCCCGCACCAATTGCCATACCAATACTCATAATGACCCAGCCCGTGTCCGTGCTGTCGAACTTAATGGCTTCCCGCCATTCACTTTCGGTCATTCCCGCCCGACGCGCAGGCGCTGATGCGTCGAGTATTACGCTACTATTCGTTGCCGTTTCCATAATTTCCCGCTTAATGTGTAGGTAGAGGTTTTTTTTATTTTATCGCACTGCTTCAAGGCGATACGCAGTACATGAGATGCAGGCAAGCTATTAGAATGAAGAAATCATACGCGCAGGGTTAGAGAAAAACTTCACAAACAAGCCCCTGTAATTGCTGATAGTTAAGAAATATTTTCTCTTTTAAACTCACATAAAGAATGTAATTTCTAATTTTGAAGCCGATCACAACAAAAAAGGTGCACTAAAGTGCACCTTTTTTATTCTGCTATGTTGATTAATTCATTCACTGCCGGATAGCGGCGCTTGCGCCTTATCCGGCCTACAAAAGCGTGCAAACCGTAATCACGGCCATTAACCTCAGGTACAAACCACTTTAATTGCCAGGCCTCCACGTGAGGTTTCACGGTATTTGTCGTTCATGTCTTTGCCCGTCTCGTACATGGTCTCGATCACTTTATCGAGTGACACGCGTGGCTCGGACGTCCGGCGTAACGCCATTCGTGCGGCGTTGACGGCTTTTACCGCGTTGATCGCATTACGCTCAATGCACGGTATCTGCACTTGTCCGGCCACCGGGTCACAGGTAAGGCCAAGGTTATGCTCCATCGCGATCTCAGCCGCAATACAGACCTGCGCAGGGCTACCACCAAGCAATTCCGTCAGCCCGGCCGCCGCCATTGAGCAGGCCACACCAATTTCACCCTGACAGCCGACTTCGGCACCAGAAATCGAGGCATTCATCTTATACAGTGCGCCTATCGCCCCGGCAGCCAGTAAATAGCGGGCGATGGAGTTGGCATTCACCGGACGGCGGAACTTGTCGTAATAAGCCAGGACGGCAGGGATAATCCCGCATGCGCCATTGGTCGGTGCGGTCACAACCCGACACCCGGCGGCGTTTTCTTCGCTCACGGCCAGAGCGAACATGTTGATCCAGTCAATGACGTTCATCGGATCGCTGGACAAGTTATCGCTGGAGACCAGCAACCGACGCAGTGCCACGGCGCGGCGCGGAACGTTAAGCGGGCCAGGCAGGACGCCTTCGGTGTTCATGCCGCGCTCAATCCCGGCGTGCATGACGTCCCAGATGGCGGCAAAGCCAGCATCAATTTCTTCTTTGCTGCGCATCGCCAGTTCGTTTTGCATCATCAGGCCGGAGACCGACAGCCCGTTACGCTCGCACAGTTTCAGCAGTTCACTGGCGGAATGAAAATTGTAGGGCACATGTGCTTCAACATCATGCGCCTGACCAAATTGCTCCTCTTCAACGATAAAACCACCGCCGACGGAGTAATAGGTTTTGCTTAATAGTGTCTCGGTGTCGTTCCACGCGGTGATACGCATGCCATTCTCATGGCGCGGCAGCGTTTCGGTATGAAAGAGAATATTTTCGTCTGGGGAGAAATCGACAACATGTGTGCCCTCGGCAACCGGTAAACGCCCGGTACGGGCTACTTCCTGTGTAAAACCAGCGATTGAATCTATGTTAACGTTTTGCGGACTGTTACCTGCCAGTCCCATCATGATGGCGACATCTGTCGCATGACCTTTTCCGGTCAGGGAAAGCGATCCATAAAGATCGACCACAATATGCGTAGCTTTGGGGAGTTCCCCGCTGCTGGCCAACAGATCGATAAAGCTTTTACCTGCGTTCATTGGCCCCACGGTATGGGAGCTGGAAGGTCCAATGCCAATCTTAAAAATATCGAATGCGCTAATCATATCCACACCCTCGGATTGCCGTTCAGTGAAGACCAGGTTTCACACTCATTAAAGGATCGGGGCGATCCGCACGACCGCCCCGCAGGGGATTACACCGTGTCGCCACGTACGGCGATGGCTTCGATCTCCAGCTTCACATCCTTCGGTAAGCGGGCGACCTGCACGCAACTGCGCGTGGGGTAGATAGCCTTGTGCTCATCAAAGAACTGCTGGTACACCTGGTTAATGGTGGCGAAGTCATTCAGGTCAGCAACGAAAACGGTGGTTTTCACGATGTCGCTCACTTTCAAACCGGCGGACTCGACAATCGCTTTCACGTTTTCCAGACTCTGACGCGCCTGATCGACCACGTTGTCAGCCACGTCACCGGTCTGTGGGCATACCGGGATTTGACCCGACGTGAACACCATGCTGCCCAGATCCACACCTTGTACGTAAGGACCAATGGCTCCTGGCGCACATTCAGTTGCAATAACTTTTCTCATAGCCCCTCCGGCGTTAAAGCGCCTGGGTGAAAGTACGGGAAATGACATCCTGCTGCTGTTCACGGGTCAACGCATTGAAGCGCACCGCATAACCAGACACACGGATCGTCAGGTTCGGATAGTTTTCCGGGTGCTCAATCGCATCCATCAACATTTCACGATTCATGACGTTAACGTTCAGATGCTGCCCACCTTCCACATGCGCTTCATGATGGAAGTATCCGTCCAGCAGACCAACCAGGTTGGTTTTACGCACGCCATCCTCTTTGCCCAGCGCTGCCGGCACAATGGAGAAGGTGTACGAGATACCGTCTTTGGCATAGGTAAATGGCAGCTTGGCAACAGACGTTAATGACGCGACAGCCCCTTTACGATCGCGGCCGTGCATCGGGTTCGCCCCTGGTGCAAACGGCGTGCCCGCGCGACGTCCATCCGGCGTGTTACCGGTTTTCTGTCCATACACCACGTTGGAGGTGATGGTCAGAATGGACTGCGTCGGCACCGCGTTACGATAGGTTGGCAACACTTTAATTTTCTTCATAAAGCGTTCAACCAGGTCGCAGGCAATGCTGTCTACGCGCTCATCGTTGTTACCGTATTGCGGATAGTCGCCTTCAATTTCGAAATCGACAGCCAGACCATTTTCATCACGAATTGGTTTCACTCGTGCGTACTTAATCGCTGACAGAGAATCCGCCGCTACGGAGAGGCCCGCCATACCACACGCCATCGTGCGATAGACGTCACGATCGTGCAGCGCCATCAGCGACGCTTCGTAGCTGTACTTGTCGTGCATGTAGTGGATGATGTTCAGTGCACTGATGTACTGTACGGCCAGCCAGTCCATAAAGTGGTCCAGGCTCTCCATCACCGTGTCGTAATCCAGCACATCATCCATCAGTGGCGCGGTTTTCGGTCCGACCTGGATTTTCAGTTTCTCATCCACACCGCCGTTGATTGCGTACAGCAACGTTTTGGCGAGGTTGGCACGTGCGCCGAAGAACTGCATTTGTTTGCCGATAACCATCGGGCTAACGCAACAGGCAATGGCATAGTCATCGCTGTCAAAGTCTGCACGCATCAGGTCGTCGTTTTCATACTGTAAAGACGAGGTGATGATAGACACCTGGGCGGCATATTTTTTGAAAGCAATCGGTAGCTGCTCAGACCACAGCACCGTCAGGTTCGGCTCAGGTGCCGGTCCCATGGTGTGCAGCGTATGCAGGTAGCGGAACGAGTTTTTCGTCACCAGCGTGCGACCATCCAGCCCCATCCCACCGATAACTTCGGTCGCCCAAATAGGGTCACCAGAGAACAGAGTGTCGAATTCCGGCGTACGCAGGAAGCGCACCATACGGATCTTCATGATGAAGTGGTCGATCAGTTCCTGCGCCTGCTGCTCGGTTAAGGTACCTGCTTTAAAGTCACGCTCAATGTAGATATCGAGGAACGATGCGGTACGGCCCAGCGACATAGCGCCGCCATTCTGAGATTTCACCGCAGCCAGGTAAGCAAAGTACACCCACTGTACCGCTTCCTGCGCATTACGCGCCGGACGGGAGATATCGCAGCCGTATTTCGCCGCCATTTCCTGCATTTGCAGCAGGGCACGACGGTGCTCAGACAACTCTTCACGCAGGCGAATCGTGGCTTCAAGATTCTGCCCCCACTCCAGGTTCGACTGAAGATCGGCAAATTGCAGTTCACGTTCACGCACCAGGTAGCGAATACCGTACAGCGCCACGCGGCGGTAGTCACCGATAATGCGGCCACGACCATAGCCATCCGGCAGACCAGTCAGTACGCCGGATTTACGGCAGCGCAACATATCCGGAGAGTAGGCATCGAACACACCCTGATTATGGGTTTTACGCAGTTCTGTAAACTGATATTCAAAATCAGCGTCCATCTCACGACCATAAGCATCAAAAGAGCTTTTGATCATGTTGATGCCGCCAAACGGATGCAGAGCGCGCTTGAGCGGCTTATCCGTTTGCAGACCGACAATCTTTTCCAGTTCTTGTTCAATATACCCGGCATCGTGTGCGGTAATTGTCGTTGCAATATTGGTATCGAAATCAACCGGCGCGTGCGTCGAGTTTTCAATACGAATACCCGCCATCACCTTTTCCCACAGTGCAGTGGTCGCAGGCGTTGCTTCGGCGAGGAAAGATTCATCCCCTTCATAAGGCGTATAGTTGTGCTGAATAAAATCACGGACATTAATTTCTTCTTTCCAGTCCGTACCTTTAAAGCCGTTCCAGGCTTCGGCATACAGCATATCGCTGGTATCGATATTTACCTTCATGAAAAATAATCTCTCTGCTGAAAATTAATTATGCAAATTCTACTGGTGTATTAATTTTGCCCAACGCAATGGCATCACGTGCAATCATTTTCTCTTCATTTGTGGGAATTACCGCACAAATAACACGAGCATCTTTATTAGAGATAATTCTTTCGCCATGGGAATTTGGCAGGCTATTCATCTCGCTGTCGATATTCACCCCTAAAACCGCGAGGTGTTCAATCACCAGGCGGCGAATTAATACTGAATTCTCACCAATTCCACCGGTGAAAATAATCCCATCAAGACGATGCAACGATGCAGCATGTCCGGCGATATGACGCGCAATACGATGCACAAACGTTTTAATCGCCAGTTGTGCGCGTTCGTGTCCCTCGTGCCAGGCTTTTTCCAGCGTACGTAAGTCGGACGACAAACCGGAAATACCCAACAGACCAGATTCCTTATTCACTACGCGTTCCAGGTCGCTTAGCGTCTGGTTGGTTTCACTGGCGATCCACGCCATCGCACCGAAGTCCACATCACCGCTGCGAGTCCCCATCATCAGGCCTTCCAGCGGTGTCATCCCCATCGAGGTATCCACGCTCTGCCCATTACGAACCGCACAGATTGACGCCCCGTTCCCGAGGTGAGCCACAACCAGCCCAGAATCATCATGCGGTAGCTCAAGCAGCTCATGCGCTCGTTGAGAAACATAGCGGTGCGACGTGCCGTGGAAGCCATAACGACGAACACCCAGCTCCTCAAAATATTTCCACGGTAAACCGTACATATACGCTTCAGGCGCCATTGTCTGGTGGAAGCTGGTATCAAATACCGCGACCTGCTGCACGCCTGGGAAAAGGTGCTGCGCGGACTCGATCCCACTCAGGTTCGCATAATTATGTAACGGTGCTAAAGGAGAGACCCGGCGAATATTCTCGATAACTTCATCAGTAATAATTGCCGATTCAGTAAAGATACTTCCGCCGTGGGCAATACGGTGGCCAATTAAGGCCACGCTGCCCATCAAATTACGGTTCTCCAGTTCAACGGCAATAGCCTTTAATGCATCTTCGTAGCTGTGGTGAGCCAGCTTAGCTGGCTCACCTCCATTAATTGCTATGAACGCATTTTCTGAGTTAATACCGTCTGCAATTCCCGCCATTAAAACGTCGCAGTTTGCTGCATCCAGCACTGAGAATTTAATGGAAGATGAACCGCAGTTAATAACCAGTACTACCGGAAACTCATTCATTTCACTACTCCGCTCATCCTGAGCTTATGGATTAAAACAGTTTGTAAACGATGTTCAGGATGGTCAGCAAACCAATCACGGTAACAAACACGTTATCCAGACGACCACGGTATTTCGCCAGTGACGGCGCTTTACGGATGGCATACATCGGCAGCAAGCAGAGCAGTGAGGCGATAATTGGCGCACCCATCGCTTCAATCAGGTCCAGAATGTTCGGGTTGGCGTAAGCCACAACCCAGGTGGAACCCATGATGAAGATCATGCTGATAGTGTTGAGTTTACCGGCGGAAACTTTCGTTTTATCGCCTTTGTAACCAAACTTCAGCACCAGACCGTTCAGACCTTCCAGCGTGCCCAGATAGTGGCCGAAGAAAGATTTGAAGATAGCAACCAGTGCGATGATTGAAGCACCGTATTCCAGAACGGTCGCGAAGGTGGACTTCGTCCCGGACAGTGAAGCGAAGTGGTTCGCCAGATAAGACAGTACTGGAATGTTCTGCGCTTTCGCATCCGCCATGTTTGCCGGAGAGAGTGTGAACAGGCAGCTAAAGGCGAAGAACATTACCACCGCAACCATCAGCATACTGGCGCGGGAGATGATTTTAGAACACTTCTGCTCGGTAAATTCGCGGCCAAAATCTTTCTCATACTCTTCGCGTTTAGAGACCACAAAAGAAGAAACAATCGGCGAAAAGTTGAAAGAGAACACCATGATGGAAATACCCAGCCACACGGTAACCAGGATGCCGTCATGACCTGTCAGCGCGATATTGCTGAGATCAACCTGCTGGATAACCGCAGAGTTCCAGTAAGGAATCAGGGACAGAGAGATAAGCACCAGGCTGGCAATAAACGGCCACACCAGGTAGCTCATAACTTTAACCATCAGGTCCTTACCAAACCAGATGACGAATGCCATCAGCAGCAGCAGGAACAGGGCGACAAAGCCGCGGTTCAGCGCAGGCATCTGCAACTGGTTTTCCCAGAAGGTCATAAAGGTGTTGGTAATGGTGACGCCGTAAATCCACAGCAGCGGACAAATCGCAAAGAAGTAGAGGAACGTGATAACCACACCGCCCGTTTTACCAAAGTGCTCTTCAACCGTTTCTGTGATGTTGCCGGAAGGATTAGAACCGGAAAGACACAGGCGTGCCAGGGCACGGTGGCAATAGAAAGCGATGGGGTATGCTAACACCAGCATCAACAGAATGGGGATCAAGCCGCCAAAACCTGCGCGGATAGGGAAGAACAACACCCCGGCGCCGATGGCTGTACCAAATAAACCCAGTGTCCAGGTGGTGTCCGATTTGCGCCAGGACGATTGTTTTGTCTGGCTGGATACAATGCTATCAGTAGTACTCATATCCTATCCTCAACGAAGTATATTAAGCGTCAACTAAACCAGTAATTTGGGATACACGAGAAAGATCGATATTACCGCCAGAAATAATGCTGACTGTTTTTCTGTTCTGGATATAGCTATCTAATTTCCCGCTTAATAATGCTGCGCATGCCAGCGCGCCGGCACCTTCAGTCACAACTTTATTTCGCTGAATTAATGCCACCATGCTGTTGCGAATTTCATCTTCGCTGACCAGGACAATGTCATCTACCAACTCACGAACGATTTCATACGTTAAAGTACCCGGGCGAGAGACGTCACAACCATCCGCCAGGGTGCCGGTCGTTCGGTGCGTGGTTATTTCTCCAGCGTGGAAAGATGCCGCCATGCCGTGAACGTTTTCAGACTGCACACCAATAATTCTAATTGTTGGGTTGATAGATTTAATTGCTACGGCAATACCCGCAATCAGTCCGCCACCGCCAATTGGCACAATCACGTTATCGACATCGTATAAATCTTCCAGAATTTCCAGACCAATAGTGCCCTGACCAGCAATAACTTTCGGGTCATCATATGGCGGAATAAAGATACGGCCTTCAGTTTCTACAATCTCGCTGACCTTCGCGATAGTGTCGTTGAAGTTATCGCCGTGCAGCACAACTTCTGCGGAGTAATCGCAGGTTGCCGCTACTTTAGATTTCGGCGCGCCTTTTGGCATCACCACTTTGCCGTCGATACCGAGCATAGCGCAGGAGAGAGAAACGCCCTGCGCATGGTTACCCGCAGAACACGCCACCACACCTTTACGTCTTTCGGCTTCGGTTAATGAACTGAGCTTATTAAAAGCACCACGGATTTTAAATGAGCCGGTACGCTGCATGTTTTCGAATTTGAGGAAAATTTCCCCTTTGCAACGTTCACTAAAATAGTTAGAGCGAGGCATTCCCGTTTTATAAATTTTCCCCGCCAGTCTTTTTTTCGCTTCGAGGATATCTTCAATTGCAACTGGGAGATCGTATGTAATGTGCATTAGAACCTCTTACTAGGGTATTAAAGTAAATAGATAGCCGTGACCATTGTCAGATATAGACAGATGGCGTTTATTTTGTGTTAAAACAAATTCAATCTTTAATCAATTTCAATTAATTGCCTTCGTCTCCGACAATTATATGATGAATATTCTTTGGCTAATTCCACCAAAATAGATGCTGCTTTTTTAATTCGATAATTTTTCGACCATACGGCGGCATAACGCGCGACAGGTAAGGTTTCTTCTACTGGGATAGTAATAAACTGGTTTGAGCCAAACGGTGTGGTCATATCGCAGGGAATTACTGTTAAGAAATCAGCATTGAGAACAAGATTATAAATCGTAACGACAGAGTCTGTTTTAACGATGTTTTCACTGCTGATGCCATTATTTTGTAACGTGGTAAGAAGTTCGCTGTAGTACCCCATATTCGTTTGTGGCAACACCCACTGTTCGTTTTTCAACGCGCTCAGCGAGGTGATGCCGGTGCATGTTCGGGACTTGCTGGCAACCAGGATGAAGTCTGACTCAAAGAGCGGCTCGACGTGCAGATCGTGCAGTTTCATCTCATCACTTAGCGTACCGATGGCGAAGTCCAGACGCCCGTCACGAATCGCCGGTAAGAAGGAGGAGAGCTGAGCTTCATACATAGAAACCTGCGCTTTCGGGAACACTTCTTTGAATTTTTTAATCATGCCGGACATGATGGTAAAGGCAATCAGTGAAGGAAAGCCAAACGACACATCAACGACCGCGTTGCTGGTCATGCTGTTCATCTCATCAACCATATTTTTCATTTCGCGGGTAATGGATTCAGACCATGAAAGCATCACCTGACCTGCCTGGGTCAGCGTCACACCGGTATTTTTACGTACGACTAACTCAATGCCAAAATAAGCCTCAACATCGTTAATGATTTTGCTGACAGCGGGTTGAGTTAAACCTAATTCTTTTGCAGCCGAGCCGATAGAACCACTTCTAATGACTTCCTGAAAGACCACTAAATGCTGTGTTTTAGGGAGAGTAATAGTATTCATATCGACCTGCGTTAATTACTTTGTTGACGGCAGGAAGTGTACCAAATTAAGCAATCGAGGATATGTGCGACCACTCACAAATCCCCTTCACTTACATTTTGTAAGATTATTATGAAACAATAAAACAC
>NZ_JANEWM010000045.1:0-37838 GCF_028069825.1 Citrobacter sp. Igbk 14 | reverse complement strand
GTGCTACCGTTCGACTTGCATGTGTTAGGCCTGCCGCCAGCGTTCAATCTGAGCCATGATCAAACTCTTCAATTTAAGTTTGATGCTCGTGAATTAAACTTCGTAATGAATTACGTATGTTCACTCAGAGACTTGAGTATTCATTTTTCGTCTTGCGACGTTAAGAATCCGTATCTTCGAGTGCCCACACAGATTGTCTGATAAATTGTTAAAGAGCAGTTGCGACGCGCTTTAGCGCTCTGTCGCGAGGTGGCGTATATTACGCTTTCCTCTTTCAGAGTCAACCCTGAATTTCAGGATTTTTCTCTTCAACCGGACCGGCTGTTTGTGTGAAGTGATTCACATCCGCCGTGTCGATGGAGGCGCATTATAGGGAGTTTCCCTCAGCCCGCAACCCTTAAATGACAGAAAAATGACTGACTGCTGCATTCCACAGCAAAAGCCTACCTTATACCCATTTACACACAGAGTTATCCACAAACCGCCCCCTCCTTTCTGCGATCATCTCTCTGCCAAAGCGGCGTTATATAGGAAGAAGCAGGGGTCTGAATCGAAAATTAAAAATTCGCGAGCGTTGCGCAAACGTTTTCGTTACAATGCCACCGCACAACAAGGATGCCCCGTAAGGGGCGTTAGCTGAGTTTTTACGCAAGAATTCACCTAACGCTCTCTGTAATAGTCAAATCCAGGGGATTTACCATGCAACAACGTCGTCCAGTCCGCCGCGCTCTGCTCAGTGTTTCTGACAAGGCCGGTATCATCGAATTCGCTCAGGTACTTTCCGCACGTGGTGTGGAGCTGCTTTCTACAGGTGGCACCGCACGCCTGTTAGCAGAGAAAGGTCTGCCGGTGACCGAAGTTTCCGATTACACCGGTTTCCCGGAAATGATGGATGGACGCGTAAAGACCCTGCATCCAAAAGTACACGGTGGCATCCTCGGTCGTCGCGGCCAGGACGATGCTATTATGGAACAACATCACATTGCCCCTATCGATATGGTTGTCGTTAACCTGTATCCGTTCGCCGAGACCGTTGCCCGCGAAGGCTGCTCGCTGGAAGATGCAGTAGAGAACATCGATATCGGTGGCCCAACCATGGTTCGCTCCGCCGCGAAGAACCATAAAGATGTTGCCATCGTGGTGAAGAGCAGCGACTACGACGCCATTATTAAAGAGATGGATGCCAACGAAGGCTCTCTGACCCTCGACACCCGTTTCGATCTCGCGATTAAAGCTTTCGAACACACCGCCGCCTACGACAGCATGATTGCCAACTACTTCGGCAGCATGGTTCCGGCTTACCACGGCGAAAGCAAAGAAGCCGCCGGTCGCTTCCCGCGTACGCTGAACCTGAACTTCATTAAGAAGCAGGATATGCGCTACGGTGAGAACAGCCACCAGCAGGCAGCCTTCTATATAGAAGAGAACGTCAAAGAAGCGTCAGTGGCAACGGCGCAGCAGGTACAGGGCAAAGCGCTCTCCTATAACAACATCGCTGATACCGATGCGGCGCTGGAGTGTGTGAAAGAGTTCAGCGAACCGGCCTGTGTTATCGTTAAGCACGCGAACCCATGCGGCGTCGCGGTAAGCACCTCTATTCTTGACGCTTACGACCGCGCTTATAAAACAGACCCGACCTCCGCGTTCGGCGGCATCATTGCCTTTAACCGCGAGCTGGATGCTGAAACCGCGCAGGCCATCATCTCCCGCCAGTTCGTGGAAGTGATTATCGCCCCATCCGCAACCGAAGAAGCGCTGAAAATCACGGCGGCTAAGCAGAACGTTCGCGTTCTGACCTGCGGCCAGTGGGCACAGCGCGTGCCGGGCCTCGACTTCAAACGCGTTAACGGCGGCCTGCTGGTTCAGGATCGCGACTTAGGTATGGTTACCGAAGGTGACCTGCGCGTGGTGTCCAAACGCCAGCCGACCGAGCAGGAACTGCGCGATGCGCTGTTCTGCTGGAAGGTGGCGAAGTTCGTGAAATCCAACGCCATTGTCTATGCCAAAGAGAACATGACCATCGGGATAGGCGCAGGCCAGATGAGCCGCGTTTACTCCGCCAAAATCGCAGGGATTAAAGCCGGTGATGAAGGTCTGGAAGTGAAAGGTTCCGCCATGGCTTCCGACGCCTTCTTCCCGTTCCGCGACGGTATTGATGCCGCAGCTGCCGTTGGCGTGAGCTGCGTTATCCAGCCTGGTGGTTCTATCCGCGATGACGAAGTGATTGCTGCTGCCGATGAACATGGCATCGCGATGATCTTCACTGACATGCGCCACTTCCGCCATTAATTCACGGAGCAGACGATGAAAGTATTAGTCATTGGTAACGGCGGGCGCGAGCACGCCCTGGCGTGGAAAGCGGCTCAGTCTCCACAGGTTTCCACCGTCTTTGTCGCACCGGGTAATGCCGGAACCGCACTGGAGCCTGCACTACAAAACGTGGCCATCAGTGTGACCGATATTCCGGCGCTGCTGAGCTTTGCCCAAAACGAGAAGATCGATCTGACTATTGTCGGCCCGGAAGCACCGCTGGTGATAGGCGTGGTTGACGCCTTCCGCGCCGCAGATCTTAAGATCTTCGGCCCAACCGAAGGTGCAGCACAACTGGAAGGTTCTAAAGCCTTCACCAAAGATTTCCTTGCTCGTCATAACATCCCGACGGCGGAGTATCAGAACTTCACCGAGATCGAACCCGCGCTGGCCTATCTGCGTGAGAAAGGCGCGCCGATTGTGATTAAGGCCGACGGCCTGGCAGCCGGTAAAGGCGTTATCGTCGCGATGACTCTCGAAGAAGCAGAAGCCGCCGTACACGATATGCTGGCGGGTAACGCCTTTGGCGACGCGGGCCACCGCATTGTTATCGAAGAGTTCCTCGACGGTGAAGAAGCGAGCTTTATCGTGATGGTCGACGGTGAGCACGTGCTGCCGATGGCCACCAGCCAGGACCACAAACGCGTAGGTAACGGCGATATCGGCCCGAACACCGGCGGTATGGGGGCTTACTCACCAGCACCGGTGGTAACTGATGAAGTGCATCAGCGCACCATGGAACGCATTATTTGGCCAACGGTAAAAGGTATGGCGGCGGAAGGGAATACCTACACAGGTTTCCTGTATGCGGGTCTGATGATCGACAAACAGGGTAATCCAAAGGTTATCGAGTTCAACTGCCGCTTCGGCGATCCGGAAACCCAGCCGATCATGCTGCGCATGAAATCGGATCTGGTCGATCTGTGCCTCGCAGCCTGTGACGGCAAACTGGATGAGAAAACCTCCGAGTGGGATGAGCGTGCTTCTTTGGGCGTGGTCATTGCCGCGGGCGGTTATCCTGGCAACTACCACACGGGTGATGAGATCCACGGTTTGCCGTTAGAAGAAATCGAAGGCGCTAAAGTATTCCATGCGGGTACGAAATTGTCAGATGACGATCGCGTGCTGACCAACGGCGGTCGCGTACTGTGCGCCACCGCATTGGGGCATACCGTTGCCGAAGCACAGAAACGCGCTTATGCCTTAATGACCGATATCCGCTGGGATGGCAGTTTTAGCCGTAACGACATCGGCTGGCGCGCCATTGAACGCGAGCAGCGCTAACGCGAAATTTTCGCCAGCAGCGTTTTGCGAGTAATACCTAACTGACGGGCGGCTTCTGTTTTGTTGCCGCCCGTTTTTTCCAGCGCCGCCAGGATCACCTCTTTTTCAACATCCACCAGCGGTTGGATCTCACCACTGAACTCTGCTTTTATCGGTGTTGCTGCGATTGCCATCGGCAGCTCACGCTCAGAGATATATTCCCCCGTCAGCAACACTACCGCCCGTTCAATCGCATTTTCCAGCTCGCGAATGTTCCCCGGCCAATCATAGTGGATCAACAGATCCATCGCCTGTGGCGTAAAGCCTTTCACCGCTTTGCGGTTACGTTCGGCAAAGCGCTGGAGAAAATACTCAGCCAGCAGCGGAATATCTTCCCGACGCTGGCGTAAGGCAGGCATTTCAATGGTGACGACGTTCAGGCGATAGTAGAGATCCTGACGAAAGCGCCCGGCGCTGACTTCTTCCGCAAGGCAGCGATGCGTGGCGGCAATCAGCCGAACATCAACTGCAATAGTCTGGTTGCTGCCAACACGCTGCACTTCCCGCTCCTGAATCGCTCGCAACAGGCGAACTTGCATCAGCGGTGAGATATCGCCAATCTCATCAAGAAATAACGTGCCGCCATCGGCTTCAACAAAGCGCCCTTCCCGGCGTTTATCCGCACCGGTAAAGGCGCCTTTCTCATGACCAAACAGCTCGGACTCCAACAGCGACTCATTCAGCGCCGCGCAGTTGAGCGTCACCAGCGGTTTCTCACTGCGTGCGCTGCTGGCATGCAGTGCCCGAGCCACCAGCTCTTTGCCAGTGCCAGAGTCTCCATGAATCAGCACCGTCGCATCCGAGGGCGCAACCATCGCTATCTCATTGAGCAACTTCTGCATCGCCGGACTGTTGCCAATCATGCCAAACTGCGCAGCCGTTGCCGACGGCAGTTCCGCACCGCTTTCCCGCGTATGTGCCAATGCCTTTTCCAGCGTGTCCTGCAGACGGTCAAAATCCAGCGGTTTGATTAAGTAATCCAGCGCACCGGTTTTCAGTGCTTCTACGGCGGTCTCCACGCTGGAAAACGCCGTCATAATCAATACCGGAATAGCTGGGTTCAGCGCCTTGATCTCTTTGAGCGTTTCGATGCCGTCCATCTCCGCCATGCGCACATCGCATAGCACTAGATCGAAAACATGTTCACGCACCTGCTCGAGCGCCGCGCGCCCACTATAGGCCAGCGCGACCTCATAACCCCAGCCACGTAGCAGCGCCTGTAAAATAGTGCAGTGGCTGATATCGTCATCCACCACCAGAATATCGATTTTTCCGCGCGTCATCCTTGTTAATCCTGTTGTTTCGGTTTCGTCGGCAGCCAGAGAGTAAAGACCGCTCCCTTGCCTTCAACGCTTGCCACCTGAATGGTTCCACCATGCTGTTCGATAATGTTCTGCACAACCGCCAACCCCAGCCCCGTACCATCGGCTTTGGTCGTAAAGTAAGGTGTAAATATTGCCTCCAGCTGCTCAGGTGCAATCCCCTTTCCGCTATCGGCAACCACAATTTTAACGCGTTCGGCACTGCTTTCACTCGCTTCAACCGTAATCGAACCCTGGTGGCCAATCGCATGAATGGCGTTCAGATACAGATTCAGCAGGACCTGCGTTAGCCGGTCAGGATCGGCCTGAATAGTTGGCAGTGCAGGATTTACCGTAAACCGTAGCTGAATTTCCCGACTTTGAGCATCCTGACTTACCAGATGCAATGAGTGAGTGATGACCTCATTGAGATCCACTTTCTGGAGCGCGAGGTGCGCGGGTTTCACCAGTTCAAGGAGTTCGCTCACCACCCGATTTAAGCGGTCTGCCTCTTTCGCCATGACCTGCGCCAGCTCGTGTGACTCGCCTCCTGCCGGAGTACGTTCGGCAAAATACTTCGCCAGACCTTTGATGGAAGACAGCGGATTACGAATTTCATGTGCAACCCCTGCCGCCAGATGCCCAAGCGCCATCAGTTTTTCTTTCCGCTTCATCGCATCCTGCAATTCCTTGTACGAACGCTGATAGCGCTGGTACCAGAAAAATGTAAGTACCGTTGCCAGCAGTACAGCCGCCAGCGCAGAGAGGACAATCAGCGTGTTACGCCACTCTCTTGCCTGCGTCGCCGCCAAATCACTGGCATCAAAAGCGATAAAAATGGTTTGTGAAGGCGTGGTCATCTGTCCGCTATTGCTGGCACAACGCGCCATGCCATGTCGCCCAGGACCATACAGTGGCTGAAACTGGCGATAAATTTCCAGGGCCGGCGTTTTTTCACCATCCCTCGCTGGAATTTCAATATTCCGCCAGCTTTCTTGATCCCCAGGACTAAGCTGCCGCAGGACATCCGGTGTATAGAGTGACTTTCCAACCATCGCAGAATTACTGTGAGCCATGATCACACCATGCTCATCCACAACAGCAAACCATAATACGCCCGGCTGCACGGCCATTTCCTCCAACAGCGTCTGCTGCTGAGCATGGTGCATGCGCATACCCATGCCCACACGCGTACCGGACTCCAGGGCACGAATCAGCACACTCCCTTTTTCCAGCAGCGTTTGCCGGGCAGCGTCACTTTCGCGGCCATAATCCCGAATGGTCATGATAGAAAACCAGCCAACTAAAATCAGGATTGCCGCCAGCAAGAATCTGCTCAGCCACTTTGCCGCCGTGTCTTTATACAGACGCATATGCACTTCCTTTCCCACCGTGTCCTTTCTTCGTTTCAGGTATACAGCAGAAATCATGCCATTTTTTACCCCTGATAACCCTGCCCTCGGACACAAACCGCTGAAAGTCAGCGGGTAAAAATGACCCGCTGGTTACGCTCGGGCGAGTCATTTTTACTCACTTTGCACCAGGCACACCACGCGTGATGCCTGCAGAACGGGGGTCTCCAGTCTGGCACGGAAGATGCAACAAGGAATGTAAGATAACCAACAGGAGAACGAATGATGAAACGGAATAATAAACTGGCGCTGATTGTACTCTCGCTGATTGCTCTGGGTTCTACCCCGGCGCTGGCACAACATCACTGGGGGTATGGTGATGGTATGCAGCAACGTGGCGGTACGCCTATGACCACCGAACAACAGGCTACCGCGCAGAAAATCTATGATGATTACTACTCACAAACCAGCGCATTGCGCCAACAGCTGACCTCCAAACGCTATGAATACAACGCGTTGCTAACAGCCAGTTCGCCAGACACGGCAAAAATTAATGCGGTAGCAAAAGAGATGGAGTCGTTGAATCAATCGCTGGATGAGCAGCGCGTTAAGCGCGATGTCGCAATGGCACAGGCGGGTATACCTCGTGGAGCCGGAATGGGCTACGGCGGATGTGGTGGTAACTATCGCGGCGGTGGTCATATGGGGATGGGGCACTGGTAAAGGACTTAGTGCCTGATGGCGCTATGCTAATCAGGCCTACAGATGGATAAGGCGCATTTGCGTCACCATCCGGCGTTAAAATGTTTTCTCTTTCGGCTGCCAGTGACAAAAATCCTCATTGGCAACCAGCAGCAACTGTGACCCTTCGGGCGCTTCCAGCCATGCTACGCTCACATCGACTGACGAGCGGCTCTGGCGGCGCTCAATATGGCTTATCGCCCACGAATCTAAATCGGGCTTAATGGTTTCGCCTTCACACGTAGTCACCGTGCGTTCAGCGCCATGCCAGCGTCCCTGATGTAAGACCACACGTCCCTGACGCAGCGCATCGCTGGTCTTGCGGATTTGATCGGCACGATAGCGGTACAACGCGATTTGATCGCTGGAAAGCTGCTGCTTTTGCCCGGCAACTTCACGTTGCATGAAACTCAGTTCGCCGCGGTCATCAAAGCGGATGCGAATATGTTCCGGCGGTTTACTGTAAACATTAAGTTCTATCAGAGAGAGCATATCTCCCTGCCAGCGGTATTCACTGGTGGTAGTGTCGCCGTTACGCCACGGACTCAATACCGAGAGCAAGTGAACATCGTCACTGGAATCTTTACGCCAGACACGCACCGCCCCCTGCTCGCCAACATAACCGCTGGCCGTGAACGGAGGAAGCTCGGAATGGCGACTACAGGCCGACAGCAACAGCACACCTGAAAGCCAGAGCGTATGACGCCAGATGGACAAAAGGGGCGAAACCGCCCCTTCGTTAAAACTGTTCACTGCCACGCGAATTACTTAACCGCGTCTTTCAGTGCTTTACCAGAAACAAATGCCGGTACGTTAGCTGCGGCGATTTTGATTTCTTTACCGGTCTGCGGGTTGCGGCCAGTGCGCTCAGCACGGTGGTTCACTTTGAAGGTACCGAAACCAACCAGTTGTACAGCATCGCCTTCTTTCAGAGACTCAGTAATAGCAGCCAGAGTGGATTCCAGAGCAGCTTTAGCCTGTGTTTTAGACAGTTCTGCTTTGTCTGCAATTACATCAATCAGTTGAGTCTTGTTCATAAGTTATCCTTACAATGTGTTTATCGCTTGCTAAGCATCGAGTGCGACGGAAATGCCAGAAAAGCACTCTCCTGCATACACGCACCGATAGCCACTTTTTTTCGCCCCCCAAATGTAGACCAGACGGGGGGCGGATGGGAAGCCTTCAGGCACGACAAATCAGGCGTTAAATCACGTTTTGTTGTGTCATTGCTGAAAATTTATACCAATATTGCTCTCACCAGCCTCGCGCAGGTCTGCTCGCAGCCCTTTTATCAGCTCAATATCGCGTTCTTCACAGTCAGCCAAAAGTCGGAATATTTCCCACTGAATATCCCATTCTTGCTCAACGGCAGGGTTTTCTTTTAGCTCTTCATCGGTCATTTCGCGACCGGCCTGGGTCATTTCCAGCATCGCTACTGTGGTAATTGAAGCCTTACTGACTTCAATGGCGTGTTCCAGCGTTTCACCGCTAAGACGTGAATGCATCAGTTCGCTTAATGCCACGCAGGCATCAATCGCAGGATAAACACCATACAGATCGTAATCATCTGCCGACGGGATAGCCTCTTCAAACTTTTCCAGTTGGCTGTCGAAATTGATTTTGGCATCTTTAACCGTCAGCGCTTCCCAAATCAAATCCAGGATTCGACGATAAATCTGGCCATCACCAAATTCAGTTTGCTTGCAAAACATCGCGTAGTTGGGATACATGCGCTCGCACAGGCAGGCCATAAACGTAACGTGCTGCCAGCTTTCCAGCTTCTCCAGACGCAAGTGAATCGGGTTTTGTAACATGATGAGTTCTCAAATACGGAAATTAGCGGCAGTTTACCCGATATGGGCCGTTTTTGCTGCAAGCCGCGTAAAAGCCGGGCGTTCAGATGCTACGGCATCCGCCCAGCGTGTTGGTTCTGGCAGACGATAGCCGTTCATACAGCGCTGCACCCACGCCAGGGCACTGTCCATGCTCACGCGGTGACCCGTAGAGATAAACAACGGATTACAGCGTGCTTTGCTGCGCCAGACCCAGGCCAGCTGCTCGCCTTTATCCAGCAGCGGCGCTAATGCACCGGGTTCGGCGGCGAGAGGTTCAAACTTGCCGCACAGCCTTTTTTTCGCCACACCAATCGTCGGGACATCCACCAGCAGACCAAAATGACTGGCGACGCCCAGGCGGCGAGGATGAGAAATGCCGTGTCCATCGACAAACAGCAGGTCCGGCTTTTGTGACAGCTGTTGCCAGGCGGCCATCAGCGCGGGAGTTTCGCGAAAAGAGAGAAAGCCGGGAATATACGGCATGGTGGTGGCAATACGCGCCACCTTGTATTCAACCAGCTCCAGCGTGGGATATTTCAGCAGAACCATCGCAGCCCGCGTCACTTCACCGCCCTGCTCAAACCCGACATCCGCCCCACCGATCAGATCCGGCGGATCGGTTTCAAGGCGATCCTCTCGGGAAACCGAAGAGGCCAGCTCAAGCTGCTGCGCACGAAGCGACGCGAGATCCATATTGGTTCCTTAGCGGTGGTACTGCGCCGACAACCGATGTACCGCCTCTACGAAGACACCCGCATGTTCCGGCGGCACGTCCTGGTGAATACCGTGACCCAGGTTAAAGACATGACCTTCGCCCTGACCGAATCCAGCCAGAATCGTTGCCACTTCTTCTTCGATACGCGCCGGTGGCGCATACAACATCGACGGGTCCATATTGCCCTGCAGTGCCACCTTATGGCCTACGCGGCGACGCGCGTCAGCAATGTCAGTTGTCCAGTCAAGACCCAGCGCATCGCAGCCGGTTTCCGCCATCGCTTCCAACCACTGACCGCCACCTTTGGTAAACAGCGTCACGGGGACACGGCGACCGTCGTTTTCACGAAGCAGCCCGTCGACAATTTTATGCATGTAATACAAAGAGAACTGCTGATAGTCGCGCCCGGTCAGCACGCCGCCCCAGGTATCGAAAATCATCACCGACTGCGCACCCGCTTTAATCTGCGCGTTAAGGTACAGGGTGACGCTTTTCGCCAGCTTATCAAGCAACAGATGTAGCGCTTTTGGATCGGCATACATCATCTTTTTAATCACGGTAAATGCTTTGCTACTGCCACCTTCAACCATATAGGTCGCCAGCGTCCACGGGCTGCCGGAGAAACCGATCAGCGGTACTTCACCTTTCAGCTCACGCCGAATGGTACGCACTGCGTTCATGACGTAGCCCAGCTCATCTTCCGGGTCTGGAACGGGCAGTTTTTCCACATCAGCCTTACTGGTGACAGGAGAGGTAAAACGTGGGCCTTCCCCGGCTTCAAAATAGAGTCCAAGCCCCATCGCATCCGGGATAGTCAGAATGTCCGAAAAGAGGATCGCTGCATCGAGCGGATAGCGGCGCAGCGGCTGCAGCGTCACTTCACAGGCCAGCTCGGCGTTTTTGCACAACGCCATGAAGTCGCCCGCCTCGGCACGAGTGGCTTTGTACTCCGGCAAATAGCGGCCCGCCTGGCGCATCATCCATACCGGAGTCACATCAACGGGCTGGCGCAGCAGCGTACGCAGGTAACGATCGTTCTTCAGTTCGGTCATTTTTATCTTCCTTTTAGCGTCAGACCGTCAGTGTATCATTACTCGTTCTTTACTCGTACTCAGCCCGACACATCGCCACGGTATCTTCGATCAGCCGGCGCGCGACGGTACCCGGCGGCGGTAAGAGCGGTAAATCGTCGTAGCGATACCAATTCGCTTCCAGCAGCTCTTTCGGATCGATAACAATCTCACCACTATCATACTCTGCCATAAATGCGGTCATCAAAGATTGCGGGAACGGCCAGGGTTGGGAAGTGACATAGCGCAGGTTTTTCACCTTAATGCCGCTCTCTTCCATCACTTCACGCGCCACCGCCTGTTCTAAGGTTTCCCCAACTTCAACAAAACCCGCCAGCACGGTATGCACGCCATTACGATGGCGAACATGCTGAGCAAGCAGGATGGTGTCATCACGGCGAATAGCGACAATAATGCAGGGGGCTATTTGCGGGTAGTAGCGTTCGCGACAATGACCACACAACATCGCCCACTCCGTTTTACTCGGGTGCATGAGGTGGCCACAGTAGCCGCAGAATTTATGCGAGCGGTAGAATTCAGCCAGTTGCACGCCACGTCCGGCCAGTTGAAACAGCCCCACATCCTGGTCGATAACCTGGCGCACTGAACCCATATCATGCCGACGCGGCTGCTGCACCAACCAGACAGTATCCCCTTCCCATTCGCCTATTGGCAGGGCGCGCTGCCCGACTAAATCAAAACGGGTTGCGTCGCCGTAAGGTAGCTCGCCATGAGGTAACCACAACTTTTGCTCATGACTGACAATCCACCAGCCGCTATCTAATTTTTCAATTATACGATCCATATCTCTTGCGCAACCTTTGCTTCACAGGCATGTTGTTTACATTATCTTTACATTTACGGGTGAGCAGTTTTTTAACACCATCTTGCGGAGTCAATCATGCTAAACCAGCTGGAAAGCCTGACGGAACACGTCAGAGGAAGTAATAAACTGGTTGATCGCTGGCTACATGTACGTAAGCACCTGCTCGTGGCTTACTACAATCTGGTTGGCATTAAGCCTGGCAAAGAATCGTACATGCGACTCAATGAAAAAGCGCTGGATGATTTTTGTCAAAGCCTGGTCGATTACCTCTCCACCGGACACTTCAGTATTTATGAACGTATTCTCCATAAATTGGAAGGAAACGGGCAGCTTTTAAAAGCCACTAAAATTTGGCCACTGCTGGAAGCCAATACACAGCAGATTATGGACTACTACGATTCCAGCCTGGAAACGGCCATCGATCATGATAACTTCCTTGAATTTCAAAAAGTTTTATCGGATCTCGGCGAAGCACTGGAAGCACGATTCGTGCTGGAAGATAAGCTGATTATGCTGGTATTTGACGCCATGCACGACAGCGACGCCCTCAAACGTCATGCTTGAGATTTGCGGCATTAACGCGTAGTTTACATTCATTACCTCTTTACTGAGGTTACTTCTTGTCGGAGTGCTTATTTTCCACAACAGCATGAGTGGAAAAGGCTGAGACCGTTAATTCGGGATCCGCGGAACCTGATCAGGTTAAAACCTGCGAAGGGAACAAGAGTCAATCTGCAATAGCATCGCCCCCGGGCGAGCTTCTCTCTTGCTTCATCCGTCGTCTGGCAAGCCATATCCTTACTTTTATTTGGAATGAGCTATGTCTGCCACTACTAAACCATCACGCCGCGAACAGCGCGCTCAAGCCCAACACTTTATCGATACCCTGGAAGGGACCGCCTTTCCTAACTCAAAACGCATCTATATCACCGGTTCGCAGCCGGATATCCGCATCCCGATGCGCGAAATTCAGCTTAGCCCAACGCTAACTGGCGGCACGAAAGACAATCCTCAATTTGAAGAGAATGAAGCCGTTCCGGTTTACGACACCTCCGGTCCGTATGGCGACCCTGACGTGGCAATTAACGTACAACAGGGTCTGGCAAAACTACGCCAGGCGTGGATTACGGCGCGCAATGATAGCGAAGAGTTAGATGACCGCAGCTCGGCTTACACTAAAGAGCGCCTGGCCGATGATGGCCTTGATGAACTGCGTTTTACGGGTCTGCTGACGCCAAAACGTGCCAAGGCTGGTAAGCGTGTGACCCAGCTACACTATGCTCGCCAGGGGATCGTTACCCCAGAGATGGAGTTTATCGCCATCCGCGAAAACATGGGCCGTGAGCGTATTCGCAGTGAAGTATTACGCCACCAGCATCCGGGGATGAACTTTGGTGCACGCCTGCCAGAAAACATCACGCCGGAATTCGTGCGTGACGAGGTCGCTGCCGGGCGTGCCATTATTCCAGCCAACATCAACCACCCGGAATCAGAACCGATGATTATCGGTCGTAATTTCCTGGTGAAGGTGAATGCCAACATCGGTAATTCAGCAGTCACCTCCTCCATCGAAGAGGAGGTCGAAAAACTGGTGTGGTCTACCCGTTGGGGTGCCGATACGGTAATGGACCTCTCCACCGGTCGTTATATTCATGAAACCCGCGAGTGGATCCTGCGTAACAGCCCGGTGCCAATTGGTACTGTACCGATCTACCAGGCGCTGGAAAAGGTCAACGGGATCGCCGAAGATCTCACCTGGGAAGCCTTCCGCGATACGCTGCTGGAGCAGGCTGAACAGGGCGTTGACTATTTCACCATTCATGCAGGCGTACTGCTGCGCTATGTGCCGATGACCGCCAAGCGTTTGACCGGTATTGTCTCGCGCGGTGGTTCTATTATGGCGAAGTGGTGCCTCTCCCATCACAAAGAGAACTTTCTGTTTGAGCACTTCCGCGAGATCTGTGAAATCTGCGCAGCCTATGACGTTTCCCTGTCGCTGGGCGACGGCCTGCGTCCAGGCTCGATTCAGGATGCCAACGACGAAGCACAGTTCTCTGAGCTACATACGCTGGGTGAACTGACCAAAATAGCCTGGGAATATGACGTGCAGGTGATGATTGAAGGCCCAGGTCATGTGCCAATGCATATGATCCAGCGCAACATGACCGAAGAGCTGGAACACTGCCACGAAGCACCGTTCTATACCTTAGGGCCGCTAACCACCGATATTGCGCCAGGCTATGACCACTTCACGTCAGGCATTGGTGCGGCGATGATTGGCTGGTTTGGCTGTGCCATGCTCTGTTACGTAACGCCAAAAGAACACCTTGGTCTGCCCAATAAAGAAGATGTGAAACAGGGTCTTATCACCTATAAGATTGCCGCGCATGCTGCTGATTTGGCCAAAGGGCATCCGGGTGCGCAGATCCGTGATAACGCTATGTCAAAAGCACGTTTCGAATTCCGTTGGGAAGACCAGTTTAATCTGGCGCTCGACCCGTTCACTGCTCGCGCTTACCACGACGAAACCCTGCCGCAGGAGTCCGGGAAAGTAGCTCACTTCTGCTCCATGTGCGGGCCGAAGTTCTGTTCGATGAAAATCAGCCAGGAAGTGCGCGACTACGCCGCTGCACAGACGATTGAAGTCGGGATGGCGGATATGTCGGAGAACTTCCGCGCCAAAGGCGGTGAAATCTACCTCAAAAAAGAGGAGGCGTAATGTACCAGCCTGATTTTCCCTCCGTGCCATTCCGCCTCGGGCTTTACCCGGTCGTAGATGGCGTCGAGTGGATTGAGCGTCTGCTGGGGGCAGGCGTGCGTACTATCCAGTTGCGTATCAAAGACAAACATGATGAAGAGGTCGAAGAAGACGTTGTTGCCGCTATCGCGCTGGGGCGTCGTTATGATGCTCGCCTGTTTATCAACGATTACTGGCGACTGGCTGTTAAACACAACGCGTATGGGGTACATCTGGGGCAGGAAGACCTCGAAACCACCGACCTGAAAGCGATTCAGGCGGCGGGATTGCGCCTTGGTGTTTCGACTCACGATGATATGGAGATTGATGTGGCGCTGGCGGCTCGCCCTTCTTATATCGCGCTGGGTCATGTCTTCCCCACGCAAACCAAGCAGATGCCTTCCGCCCCACAGGGGCTGGCACAACTGGCACATCATATTGAGCGGCTGGCTGATTACCCTACCGTCGCGATTGGTGGCATCAGCCTTGAGCGCGCGCCTGCGGTACTGGGTACCGGCGTCGGCAGCATTGCTGTCGTCAGCGCCATCACCCAGGCAACGGACTGGCACGATGCCACGACACAGTTGTTGGCGATTGCAGGAGCAGGCGATGAATGACCGCGACTTTATGCGCTATAGCCGGCAGATCCTGCTTGGCGATATCGCGATTGAAGGCCAGCAAAAGCTGATCGACAGCCATGTGCTGATTGTCGGGTTAGGTGGGCTAGGTTCGCCTGCCGCACTGTATCTGGCAGGTGCGGGCGTCGGCAAGCTGACGCTGGTCGACGATGACGATATTCATCTGAGTAATCTGCAGCGCCAGATCCTGTTTACCACGGATGATATCGCCCGCGCCAAATCACAAGTCGCACAGCAGCGGCTTACCCGCCTCAACCCGGATATCGACGTGGTAGCGCTCCAGCAACGCCTGCAAGGTGATGCGCTCAGACATGCTGTAGCACGTGCCGACGTGGTGCTCGACTGCACAGACAACATGGCAACTCGCCAGCAGATTAACGCCGCCTGCGTGGCGCTAAATACGCCACTCATTACCGCCAGTGCCGTCGGTTTCGGCGGCCAATTAATGGTGCTGACTCCGCCTTGGGAACAGGGGTGTTATCGCTGCCTGTGGCCGGATGATGCGGAGCCAGAGCGCAACTGCCGCACTGCAGGCATTGTGGGCCCGGTCGTCGGGGTGATGGGAACCTTGCAGGCTCTGGAAGCAATCAAATTACTCAGCGGAATTGAAACCCCAGCCGGAGAGTTGCGTCTGTTTGATGGCAAAACCAGCCAGTGGCGTAGCCTGGCGCTGCGCCGTGCCAGCGGTTGCCCGGTCTGTGGAGGGCAACATGCAGATTCAGTTCAATGATGAGCCAATGCAGTGCGCCGAGGGGCAAACCATCAGCGAACTGCTGACACAGCTTAATCAGCATAAACCGGGAATGGCGCTGGCACTAAACCAGCAGATCCTGCCACGTGAGCAGTGGCAACAGCAAATCGTGCAGGAAGGCGACCAGATCCTGCTTTTTCAGGTCATTGCAGGGGGTTGATATGTTACGTATTGCCGACAAAACGTTTGATTCACATCTGTTTACTGGCACCGGGAAATTCGCCTCATCACAGCTGATGGTCGATGCCATTCGCGCCTCCGGTAGCCAGTTGGTGACGCTGGCAATGAAGCGGGTCGATTTACGCCAGCACAACGACGCGATTCTGACACCGCTTATCGAAGCCGGCGTCACACTTCTGCCTAACACTTCAGGGGCCAAAACGGCAGAAGAGGCTATCTTTGCCGCCCAACTGGCACGTGAAGCGCTAGGGACACGCTGGCTGAAGCTGGAAATCCACCCTGACGCACGCTGGCTACTGCCGGACCCTATCGAAACCCTGAAAGCCGCCGAAGCACTGGTAAAGCAGGGCTTTGTGGTACTGCCCTACTGCAGCGCGGACCCGGTACTGTGTAAACGGCTGGAGGAGGTTGGTTGTGCTGCGGTAATGCCGCTCGGCGCGCCCATCGGTTCTAATCAGGGGCTGGAAACCCGCGCGATGCTGGAGATTATTATCCAGCAGGCGACCGTTCCGGTGGTGGTTGATGCAGGCATCGGTGTTCCGAGCCACGCTACGCAGGCGCTGGAGATGGGGGCCGATGCGGTGCTGGTCAACACAGCCATTGCCGTGGCTGACGATCCGGTGATGATGGCAACCGCCTTCCGTCTGGCCGTTGAAGCTGGCTTGCTGGCACGCCAGGCGGTACCAGGAAGCAAAAGTTCGCAGGCAAGTCCTACCAGCCCGTTAACCGGATTTCTGGAGGCCTTCTCATGAAAACTTTCGCCGATCGCTGGCGACAACTGGACTGGGACGACATCCGCCTGCGCATCCACAGTAAAACCGCTGCAGATGTGGAACGGGCTATCAATGCCTCACAACTCACACGCGATGACTTGATGGCCTTGCTCTCCCCTGCCGCCGCCGCTTATCTGGAGCCGCTGGCGCAGCGGGCGCAGAAACTTACTCGCCAGCGCTTTGGCAACACCGTCAGTTTTTACGTCCCGCTGTATCTCTCTAATCTGTGTGCCAATGACTGTACCTACTGCGGCTTCTCTATGAGTAACCGTATTAAGCGCAAAACACTGGACGAAGATGAGATTAGCCGGGAGTGCGCGGCCATCCGCGAGCTGGGTTTCGAGCACCTCCTGTTGGTCACTGGCGAACATCAGGCCAAAGTCGGCATGGATTACTTTCGTCGCCATTTCCCCGCTATTCGCCGCCAGTTCGCCTCATTACAGATGGAAGTACAGCCGCTGTCAGAGGCTGAATATGCGGAACTGAAGGCGCTGGGACTGGATGGAGTAATGGTGTATCAGGAGAGCTACCATGAAGCGGTTTATGCCCGGCACCATCTGAAAGGGAAAAAACAGGATTTCTTCTGGAGGCTGGACACGCCAGACAGACTGGGGCGCGCTGGCATCGATAAAATCGGCCTGGGAGCGTTGATTGGTTTGTCCGATAGCTGGCGGGTTGATTGTTATATGGTCGCCGAGCATTTGCTGTGGATGCAGCAACATTACTGGCAGAGTCGTTACTCCATCTCCTTCCCAAGACTACGTCCGTGTACCGGAGGTGTAGAGCCAGCGTCAATTATGGATGAACGCCAGTTGGTGCAAACCATTTGTGCATTTCGCTTGCTGTCGCCGGAAATTGAACTGTCGCTTTCCACCCGTGAGTCTCCGTGGTTCCGTGACCATGTGATCCCGCTGGCGATCAACAACGTCAGTGCTTTCTCGAAAACGCAACCCGGTGGGTATGCTGATAACCATCCTGAACTGGAACAGTTCTCTCCGCACGACGATCGTCGCCCGGAAACTGTCGCTGACGCATTGATTGCACAGGGATTACAACCCGTGTGGAAAGACTGGGACAGCTATCTGGGAAGGACGTCTCAGGTGTCGTAAATCTGAGGAGACCGCATAAACGAAAAAACCCGCTTACGCGGGTTTTTTATTCACTGACACTTATCTGCTCAGGCTCTGGCCTTCATCGCTATCGCAAGTGCTCGTGGGATTATCGGCAATTACAGCGCGATAACGTTAACAGCAGACGGACCTTTAGCGCCGTTCTCAACAGAGAATTCCACTTTTTGACCTTCGTCTAAGGTTTTAAAATCGTTGCTCTGGATGGCTGAAAAATGCACAAATACATCTTTACCACCGTCCTGAGGAGTGATAAAGCCAAAGCCTTTTTCAGGGTTAAACCATTTTACTAAACCAGTCATTTTGTTAGACATAGATACTTCCTTTCATGTTTTGAGCCGCTTATGCAGCGAAGATGGCCTGTTTTGCAGAAATTAACTTATGGGGCACTTAGGAGGAGGCTCACGATGAAGAGTATCTGAGGATAACGCTTGAACTGAGAACTGCTTTACTAAAACTGCTTACATAAGGTCTGTGTTCCAAACCGATGCCATTATAGTAGACTTGCTTCTAATCATTATGCAAGCATTAATTTAATTAATATCCATCAACAGGTGAAATGTTGAGCCAGTGCGTCTGTGCGGAAAGGTAACGTATTGATGTATAAAAAATAAAAGCCCTGACCGTTGCAGCCAGGGCTTTAAGTTACTACAAACTTCAGATTTAACATTAATAGACTTAACAATTTTGTACTGCTGTTGATACTACATTTTAAATGTACACGTTTATCACAGATAATATTGGATGCTGATACTAACTAACACTTTCCTCTATTTATCGTTAAATAAACCCAGCCAACTTGATAATAAAACTCAAGAATGGCGACCTAAACAAGTACACTTCCCCTTGCGACATATACTCTTTGATGCGTGGCCTTACTTCCCTTGCAAGCTCTTATAAAAGAAACCTGCCAACATTAACTATTAAATCATGACCTTACATCGTCGCACTTTCTTTACTACTTTGCGATTAGATAAATCAACTACAGAGCCTGAAAACATTGTCGATGTGCAAAGATAATAACTTCAGCATCGACTACCCCATACAAAAGAATATTTCGTGGCCCTTATCGCAACCCCCTATCAAACGCTACTAACACTTACTAATTTAACAGCAAATGACTATTTCTCCGCTGTTAAGTATTAACATACGGGTTTAAAAAACAGTGTCAATACTGTTTTTAATAACATGTCTTTATTGACAGTAATTATTAATATCTACACCTGAACACTATGGGAAAAACTGCTTTTTGGGTCAGACCAGGCCGGCCAGAGCCCCGCTTGTAACCGGTTTCAGAAAAAATGGCATTTCTTTGTGATGCCAGACACACAATCGTCGCAAAGCGGTTGTTGCTGTTGCCCGCACGAGATAATTATCAATAAATACCCGTTGATCGAGACTCACTATGAAAAACATCGTTTTATGCTGTGCCGCCGGGATGTCCACCAGCATGCTGGTGCAAAGGATGAAAGATGCCGCCCAGAAAAAAGGCGTCGATGTGGCTATCAAAGCAGTCCCGGTGGCTGAATTTGAAGAAAATATCGCCACTGCAGATATTGTTTTACTCGGTCCGCAGGTTAAGTATGAACAGGCCAAACTTCAGGCGCTTGCCGACCCGCTAGGCAAAAAGGTCGCCGTTATCGATATGATGGATTACGGCATGATGAAAGGTGATGCCGTACTGGATAACGCACTGAAGTTACTGGAGTAATGGCATGGAAGAGTTAGAAACAATCATCATGGAATTACTCGTGAATGCGGGTGCTGCCCGCAGCCAGGCCCTCACAGCGCTGCAACTGGCGCGTAAAGGTGATTTCACGGGTGCAGAACAAGCGATGACGGAATCACGCGAGTTCGTTAAACAAGCGCATAAAATTCAGACCCAACTTATCGGTATAGACGAAGGTACGGGAAAGTTACCGGTCAATCTCATCACCGTCCATTCGCAGGACCATTTGATGAACGCGATGGTGATTCAGGATCTGGCGGGCGACATGATTGAACTTTATCGGCGCTTACCGCCGGTAAATTAATGGTGCTACCGAATGGCTTCTTAGGCCTGATAAGCGCAGCGCCGCCAGGCATAAACATAGATATAAAAAAACCCGCCGAAGCGGGTTTTTTATTAGGGTCAACAACGATTAATCGTTATCAGAACCGCCCAGACCTGCGTTCAACAGCTCTGCCAGGCTGGCAGAAGCATCTTCAGCAGTGACCTGCGGTGCAGCTGGCAGTTCGCCTGCTGCGCGGCGGCGCATACGATCCTGGTGGTACGCATAACCGGTACCAGCCGGGATCAGACGACCCACGATGACGTTCTCTTTCAGACCGCGCAGTTCATCACGTTTACCTGCAACAGCGGCTTCGGTCAGGACACGCGTGGTTTCCTGGAACGATGCTGCAGAGATGAAGGACTCGGTTGCCAGAGACGCTTTGGTAATACCCAGCAGATCGCGGGAGAATGTTGCACCCACTTTGCCGTTCGCTTCCAGCTCGCGGTTAGCGATCTTGACGCGGGAGTATTCAACCTGCTCGCCTTCCAGGAAGTCGGAGCTACCAGCGTTTTCGATGGTGGCTTTACGCAGCATCTGACGAACGATAACTTCGATGTGTTTATCGTTAATCTTAACGCCCTGCAGACGGTATACGTCCTGAACTTCGTTAACGATGTAACGAGTTACAGCATGCACACCACGCAGACGCAGGATGTCGTGCGGCGCTTCCGGACCGTCGGAAACAACGTCACCACGTTCTACACGTTCACCTTCGAACACGTTGAGCTGACGCCATTTCGGAATCATCTCTTCGTATGGTTCGCTACCGTCTACCGGGGTGATAACCAGACGACGTTTACCTTTGGTCTCTTTACCGAAGGAAATGATGCCGCTGATTTCAGCCAGGATTGCCGGCTCTTTCGGACGACGTGCTTCGAACAGGTCCGCAACGCGCGGCAGACCACCGGTGATATCCTTGGTACCGCCGGATTCCTGCGGAACACGCGCCAGGGTGTCACCAGAACTGATCTGTACGCCATCTTCCAGCTGAACAATCGCTTTACCCGGCAGGAAGTACTGAGCAGGCATATCGGTGCCTGGGATCAGAACGTCGTTGCCCTGAGCATCAACAATTTTCAGTGCCGGACGCAGGTCTTTACCACCCGCAGTACGCTCTGCAGAATCCAGAACCACCAGAGAAGACAGACCGGTCAGCTCGTCGGTCTGACGAGTAATGGTCTGGCCGTCGATCATGTCAGTGAAGCGGACGAAACCACTCACTTCGGTGATAACCGGCATGGTGTGCGGATCCCAGTTCGCTACGGTTTCGCCGCCAGCAACCTGTTCGCCATCACCTTTCGCCATCACGGAGCCGTAAGGCACTTTATAGCTTTCTTTGGTACGACCGAATTCGTCGATCAGTTTCAGTTCGGTGTTACGTGAGGTGATAACCAATTTACCGCTGGAGTTCACAACCGACTTCGCATTGCTCAGACGGATGCTACCTTTGTTTTTCACCTGGATGCTGGATTCAGCAGCCGCACGAGATGCCGCACCACCGATGTGGAACGTACGCATTGTCAGCTGTGTACCCGGTTCACCGATGGACTGCGCCGCGATAACGCCGATTGCTTCACCTTTGTTGATGATGTGGCCACGCGCCAGGTCACGACCGTAGCAGTGCGCACATACACCAAAGTCAGTGTCACAGGATACAACGGAACGGACTTTAACGGAGTCAACGGAGTTCTCTTCCAGCAGGTCACACCACTGTTCGTGCAGCAGCGTGTTGCGTGGAACCAGAATATCCGCGGTGCCCGGCTTCAGAACGTCTTCAGCAGTCACACGACCCAATACGCGATCGCGCAGCGGTTCTTTAACGTCACCACCCTCGATAACCGGGGTCATGGTGATGCCTTCCAACGTGCCACAATCATCTTCAGTAACGACCAGGTCCTGCGCGACGTCAACCAGACGACGAGTCAGATAACCGGAGTTCGCTGTTTTCAGTGCAGTATCCGCCAGACCTTTACGCGCACCGTGCGTGGAGATGAAGTACTGGAGTACGTTCAGACCTTCACGGAAGTTCGCGGTGATTGGCGTTTCGATGATGGAGCCATCTGGCTTCGCCATCAGACCACGCATACCTGCCAGCTGACGAATCTGTGCTGCAGAACCACGCGCACCGGAGTCGGCCATCATGTAGATGCTGTTGAAGGAAACCTGCTGCTCTTCTACGCCGTCACGGTTAATAACGGTTTCAGTTTGCAGGTTATCCATCATCGCTTTGGATACACGATCGTTCGCCGCAGCCCAGATATCGATAACTTTGTTATAGCGTTCGCCCGCGGTTACCAGACCAGACTGGAACTGCTCCTGGATCTCAGCAACTTCAGCTTCTGCTTCAGAGATGATCTCATGTTTCTTCTCTGGGATGACCATGTCATCAATACCAACAGATGCACCTGAACGCGCTGCATAAGCAAAGCCGGTGTACATTGTCTGGTCAGCGAAGATAACGGTCGGCTTCAGGCCCAGAATGCGGTAACAGGTGTTCAGCATTTTGGAGATAGCTTTCTTGCCCAGCGCCTGGTTGACGATGGAGAAAGGCAGACCTTTCGGTACGATCATCCACAGAATGGCACGGCCAACGGTCGTGTCTTTCAGGCTGGTTTTCGCAACGAATTCGCCGTTTTCATCTTTTTCGTATTCGGTGATACGCACTTTAACGCGCGCATGCAGAGAGGCCAGACCTGCGCGATAAATACGCTCAGCTTCTTTCGGGCCAGTCAGCACCATGCCTTCGCCTTTGGCGTTAACACAGTCACGGGTCATGTAGTACAGACCCAATACAACGTCCTGAGACGGAACGATGATTGGTTCGCCGTTCGCCGGGGACAGGATGTTGTTGGTAGACATCATCAGCGCACGCGCTTCGAGCTGGGCTTCCAGCGTCAGCGGTACGTGAACAGCCATCTGGTCACCATCGAAGTCGGCGTTATATGCCGCACAAACCAGCGGGTGCAGCTGGATAGCTTTACCTTCGATCAGTACCGGTTCAAATGCCTGGATACCCAGACGGTGCAGTGTTGGTGCACGGTTCAGCAGTACCGGGTGTTCGCGGATAACTTCGTCCAGGATATCCCAAACGACAGCTTCTTCACGCTCAACCATTTTCTTAGCGGCTTTGATGGTGGTGGCGAGGCCACGCAGTTCCAGTTTGCCGTAGATGAACGGTTTGAACAGTTCCAGTGCCATTTTCTTCGGCAGACCGCACTGATGCAGACGCAGGTATGGACCTACGGTGATTACAGAACGACCGGAGTAGTCAACACGCTTACCGAGCAGGTTCTGACGGAAACGACCCTGCTTACCTTTGATCATATCGGCCAAAGATTTCAGAGGACGTTTGTTAGAACCGGTGATCGCACGACCGCGACGACCGTTATCCAGCAGGGCGTCGACCGCTTCCTGCAGCATACGTTTTTCGTTGCGTACGATGATGTCCGGCGCAGCCAGATCCAGCAGACGTTTCAGACGGTTGTTACGGTTGATCACGCGACGATACAGATCGTTCAGATCTGAGGTTGCGAAACGACCACCATCCAGCGGAACCAGCGGACGCAGATCTGGCGGCAGAACCGGCAGAACGGTCAGGATCATCCACTCTGGCTTGTTGCCAGACTGTACGAATGCTTCCAGCAGTTTGATACGCTTGGTCAGCTTCTTACGCTTGGTTTCGGAGTTGGTTTCGTTCAGCTCTTCGCGCAGAGTTTCACACTCTTGCTCCAGATCCATGCTCTTCAGCAGGGCCTGGATGGCTTCCGCACCCATCTTCGCGTCGAATTCGTCACCGAACTCTTCCAGCGCGTCCAGATACTGCTCTTCAGTCAGGATCTGTTGACGTTCCAGATTAGTCATACCGCCTTCGATAACAACATAAGATTCGAAGTACAGTACGCGTTCGATATCGCGCAGTGGCATATCGAGCAGCAGACCGATACGGGACGGCAGAGATTTCAGGAACCAGATGTGAGCAGTCGGAGACGCCAGCTCGATATGGCCCATACGCTCACGGCGTACTTTAGTCTGGGTCACTTCAACGCCGCACTTCTCACAGATCACACCACGGTGTTTCAGGCGCTTGTACTTACCGCACAGGCACTCATAGTCTTTTACCGGCCCAAAGATACGGGCGCAGAAAAGGCCGTCACGCTCAGGTTTGAACGTACGGTAGTTAATGGTTTCCGGCTTCTTAACTTCACCGAAAGACCATGAACGGATCATGTCTGGCGAGGCCAGCGCAATTTTGATCGCATCAAACTCTTCGGTTTTAGTCTGCGCTTTCAGAAACTTTAATAAATCTTTCACGGATTTGCTCCCGTCGGAGTTAGCACAATCTGGCGCTGGCGGTTAAGCCAGCACCAGTGACCTGTTTGATCGAGAGTTACTCGTCTTCCAGCTCGATGTTGATACCCAGCGAACGAATCTCTTTCAACAGTACGTTGAAGGATTCTGGCATGCCTGGTTCCATCTGATGGTTGCCGTCCACGATGTTCTTATACATCTTAGTACGACCGTTCACGTCATCAGACTTAACGGTGAGCATTTCCTGCAGGGTGTATGCTGCGCCATATGCTTCAAGCGCCCACACTTCCATCTCCCCGAAGCGCTGACCACCGAACTGCGCCTTACCACCCAGCGGCTGCTGAGTAACCAGGCTGTAAGAACCGGTAGAACGCGCATGCATCTTGTCATCAACCAGGTGGTTCAGTTTCAGCATGTACATGTAGCCAACGGTAACCTGGCGCTCGAACTGCTCACCGGTACGACCGTCGAACAGTGTGATCTGACCGGAAGTCGGCAGGCCACCCAGCTGTAACAGTTCCTTGATTTCAGACTCTTTCGCACCGTCGAACACCGGCGTTGCGATCGGCATACCTTTTTTCAGGTTTTCAGCCAGACGCAGAACTTCTTCATCGCTGAAGGTATTCAGGTCAACTTTCTGACGAACATCTGAACCCAGATCGTAAGCACGCTGGATGAATTCGCGCAGTTTCGCGACTTCCTGCTGCTGTTTCAGCATGGCGTTGATCTTATCGCCGATACCTTTCGCAGCCATACCCAGGTGGGTTTCAAGGATCTGACCGATGTTCATACGCGATGGTACGCCCAGCGGGTTCAGTACGATGTCTACCGGCGTACCGTTAGCATCATGTGGCATATCTTCGATCGGGTTGATCTTAGAAATTACACCCTTGTTACCGTGACGACCTGCCATTTTATCACCAGGCTGGATCCGACGTTTAACCGCCAGATAAACCTTAACAATCTTCAGCACGCCCGGTGCCAGATCGTCGCCCTGTGTGATTTTACGGCGTTTCGCTTCGAGTTTTTTCTCGAACTCGTGTTTCAGTTCGTCGTACTGCTCAGCCAGCTGTTCCAGCTGATTTTGTTTCTCTTCGTCGGTCAGGCCGAGTTCCAGCCAGCGATCGCGTGGCAGTTTGTCGAGCTTCTCAGCTTCAACACCACCGGCAACCAGCACAGCGTAGATACGGCTGAACAGGCCAGCTTCGAGGATCTGCAGTTCTTCAGACAGGTCTTTCTTAGCCTGCTTCAGCTGCATTTCTTCGATTTCCAGCGCACGTTTGTCTTTTTCTACGCCATCGCGAGTAAAGACCTGAACGTCGATAATCGTACCGGAAACACCGTTTGGCACGCGCAGAGAAGAGTCTTTAACGTCAGACGCTTTCTCACCGAAGATTGCACGCAGCAGCTTCTCTTCTGGCGTCAGTTGGGTTTCACCTTTCGGCGTTACCTTACCAACCAGAATGTCGCCACCGGTGACTTCCGCACCAATGTAAACGATACCGGATTCATCCAGTTTGGAGAGCGCAGCTTCACCCACGTTCGGGATGTCAGCGGTGATCTCTTCCGGCCCCAGCTTGGTGTCACGGGACACACAGGCCAGTTCCTGAATGTGGATGGTGGTGAAACGGTCTTCCTGGACAACACGCTCGGATACGAGGATGGAGTCTTCGAAGTTGTAACCGTTCCATGGCATGAATGCCACGCGCATGTTCTGACCCAGTGCCAGTTCACCGAGGTCGGTGGACGGACCGTCAGCCAGCACATCACCACGTTCAACCGGTTCGCCCAGAGACACACATGGCATCTGGTTGATACAGGTGTTCTGGTTAGAACGGGTATATTTGGTCAGGTTATAAATGTCGATACCTGCTTCGCCCGGGTACATCTCGTCTTCGTTAACTTTGATAACGATACGGGAAGCATCCACGTACTGAACAGTACCGCCACGCTTAGCAACTGCAGTAACACCGGAGTCAACGGCAACAGCACGTTCCATACCGGTACCAACCAGCGGCTTATCAGCACGCAGAGTCGGAACCGCCTGACGTTGCATGTTCGCACCCATCAATGCACGGTTGGCGTCATCGTGTTCCAGGAACGGGATCAGGGACGCACCGACGGAAACCACCTGCTGGGTGGATACGTCCATGTAGTCAACCTGGTCGCGGCTGAACAAGCTGGATTCGCCTTTGCTACGGCAGGTAACCAGATCTTCTACAAAGTGGCCTTCGTCATCCAGGTTGGAGTTCGCCTGAGCGATAACGTAGTTGCCTTCTTCAATAGCAGACAGGTAATGAATTTCGTCAGTTACAACACCGTCGGTTACTTTACGATACGGAGTCTCAAGGAAGCCGTATTCGTTAGTCTGTGCATACACGGACAGGGAGTTGATCAGACCGATGTTCGGACCTTCAGGCGTTTCGATTGGACATACGCGACCGTAGTGAGTCGGGTGTACGTCTCGAACTTCGAAGCCTGCGCGTTCACGGGTCAGACCGCCTGGGCCGAGTGCGGAGATACGACGTTTGTGCGTAATCTCAGACAGCGGGTTGTTCTGGTCCATAAACTGAGACAGCTGGCTGGAACCGAAGAACTCTTTCACTGCTGCAGAAATCGGCTTGGCGTTGATCATATCCTGAGGCATCAGGGTATCCAGATCGCCCAGAGACAGACGCTCTTTCACCGCACGCTCAACACGTACCAGGCCAACGCGGAATTGGTTTTCCGCCATTTCGCCTACGGAACGGATACGACGGTTGCCAAGGTGGTCGATATCATCGACTTCGCCTTTACCGTTACGGATATCGATGAGCTTCTTCATCACTTCAATGATGTCGTCTTTGCTCAGGATACCGGAACCTTCGATTTCGTCGCGCAGCAGAGAACGGTTGAACTTCATACGACCAACCGCAGACAGGTCATAGCGGTCTTCGGAGAAGAACAGGTTCTCGAACAGGCTTTCAGCCGCTTCGCGTGTCGGCGGCTCACCAGGACGCATCATACGGTAGATTTCTACCAGTGCGCTCAGACGATCGTTGGTTGGGTCGACACGTACAGTTTCAGAAATGTACGGACCGTGGTCCAGATCGTTAGTGAACAGCGTTTCGATACGCTTGTGGCCAGACTGGCTCAGCTTAGCCAGCAGATCCAGGCTCAGCTCCATGTTAGCTGCGCAGATCAGCTCGCCAGTGGATTCGTCAACGTAGTCTTTAGCCGCAACTTTACCCGCAATGTACTCAACCGGAACTTCGATATGCTTGATATCGTCTTTTTCCAGTTGGCGAATGTGGCGCGCAGTGATGCGACGACCTTTTTCGACGTAGACTTTGCCGTTAGCTTCAATGTCAAAGGATGCGGTTTCACCACGCAGGCGTTCCGGCACCAGTTCCATCTGCAGCTTGTTGTCGCGAATTTCAAAGACAACTTTCTCAAAGAACAGATCCAGAATCTGCTCAGTGGTGTAGTTCAGTGCACGCAGAATAATGGTCGCTGGCAGTTTGCGGCGACGGTCAATACGTACGAACAGGTTGTCCTTCGGATCGAATTCGAAGTCCAGCCAGGAACCACGGTAAGGAATGATGCGCGCGTTATACAGCACTTTACCCGAAGAGTGGGTTTTACCTTTGTCGGAGTCAAAGAAGACGCCAGGACTACGGTGCAGCTGAGAAACGATAACACGCTCAGTACCGTTGATAACAAAGGTACCGTTGTCAGTCATGAGCGGAATTTCGCCCATGTAGACTTCTTGTTCTTTAATGTCTTTTACGGTGCCTTCCGGCGCTTCGCGCTCGTAGATCACCAGACGCAGTTTTACGCGCAGCGGTGCGGAATAGGTCACGCCACGGATCTGACATTCCTGAACGTCAAACACCGGTTCGCCAAGGCGGTAGCTGACGTATTGCAGCTCGGAATTACCGCTGTAGCTCTGAATCGGGAAAACGGAACGGAAAGCTGCTTCCAGACCATACTGCCCTTCAGGATCTTGCTCGATGAACTTCTGAAACGAGTCAAGCTGGATAGAAAGGAGATAAGGTATGTCCAACACTTGTGGACGTTTACCAAAATCCTTACGAATACGTTTTTTCTCGGTATAGGAGTAAACCATTAGGGTTCCTCAGCTCGCTGACAAGTCGACCCATCTGTCCGACGAAGGGACAGTTTGTGCAACACTATTTTGTTGACCGGAAAATCGAATACTTTCCGCAATGCCTGTTGCTATCACGCTTAAACCATTTCATTGCGATTTACACAGAACTGACGCTCTGTCGCAGTATATTAAGGCGTCGATAGAAACAAACATTGAAAGGCACAGCAGTAGTCAAACAGTGTGAAATGCTACTGGCGCCTTACAGCGCAAAAAGGCTGGTGACTAAAAAGTCACCAGCCATCAGCCTAATTTCTTAGGCTGCAACCAGAAAAGTTGGCTTATTTAACTTCAACTTCAGCGCCAGCTTCTTCCAGAGATTTTTTCAGTGCTTCTGCGTCGTCTTTGCTGATGCCTTCTTTCAGGGCAGCCGGAGCAGATTCTACCAGGTCTTTAGCTTCTTTCAGACCCAGGCCAGTTGCGCCACGTACTGCTTTGATTACAGCAACTTTGTTAGCGCCAGCAGCTTTCAGAATTACGTCGAATTCAGTTTTTTCTTCAGCAGCTTCAGCCGGGCCAGCAGCTACAGCTACAGCAGCAGCAGCGGAAACACCGAATTTTTCTTCCATTGCAGAGATCAGTTCTACAACGTCCATTACGGACATAGCGGATACTGCTTCAATGATTTGATCTTTAGTGATAGACATTTAAATTGTTCCTGAAAATCAGAATAAGTTTATACGTAAGCAGATGCTTGAGAAAGATAACTGCGATTAAGCAGCTTCTTTCGCATCGCGTACAGCAGCCAGAGTACGAACCAGTTTGCCAGCCGAAGCTTCTTTCATGGTTGCCATCAGGCGTGCAATTGCTTCTTCGTAGGTCGGCAGAGTTGCCAGGCGATCGATTTGCGATGCCGGGATCAATTCACCTTCAAAGGCTGCGGCTTTGACCTCAAATTTTGCATTCGCTTTCGCGAACTCTTTGAACAGACGAGCAGCAGCGCCCGGGTGTTCCATAGAGTATGCAATCAGGGTCGGACCAACAAACGTGTCTTTCAGGCACTCGAACTGAGTACCTTCAACGACGCGGCGCAGCAGGGTGTTACGAACAACACGCATGTATACGCCAGCTTCACGACCTGCTTTACGCAGTTCAGTCATTTTATCTACAGTTACGCCACGGGAATCCGCAACTACTGCAGACAGCGCGCCTTTGGCTACTTCGCTGACTTCAGCAACAATCGCTTGTTTGTCTTGAAGATTTAAAGCCATTAGCTTTGCTCCTGGATGTTTGCCGGAACTCATGTTCCGGAACTCACTTCACTCCCCCCAACGGAGAGAGCGTCTAAATACGGTGAGCAGAAACAAGCCAGAGTATCAGAAATAATCTTAGCGTTCTGTCACCGTCTACGCAGGGCATTAAGTTTCTGACGAAACACCTGCGGTCTTCGACGGAGGCCTGGATAGGCCAGGCTCCAACGAACAAATCTTGTCTATGACTTCGTCCTTTGAACTGTAGTCGCGTTAGCTGTTCTCGCTCACACCGGTCATGTAGTTAACTACAACTCCCGGCGATTCACTCAATTGCTGCCTTGCTACAATTCAGATGACTCACATAGAGTTCTGTTTATTTCAACAGAAACGTGGGGGTAAGATTGTAGACAAAATCACCGCCCACGTAAAGCTAATCTTAGACGTTCGCAGACGCGCTCAGACCAGCCTGATCAACGGCAACACCAGCACCCATGGTGGTGGAGATGCTAACTTTCTTGATGTACACGCCTTTAGCCTGAGTCGGTTTAGCTTTTTTCAGCGCAACCAGCAGAGCTTCCAGGTTTTCTTTCAGTTTGTCAGCGTCAAAATCCACTTTACCGATGGTAGTGTGAATGATGCCGTTTTTGTCGTTACGGTAACGAACCTGACCTGCTTTAGCGTTCTTAACGGCTTCAGCAACGTTCGGCGTTACAGTACCAACTTTCGGGTTTGGCATCAGGCCACGCGGACCCAGAACCTGGCCCAGCTGGCCAACAACGCGCATTGCATCCGGGGAAGCAATAACAACGTCAAAGTTCATTTCGCCTTTTTTGATCTGGTCAGCCAGATCTTCCATACCTACCAGCTCAGCGCCTGCAGCTTTAGCAGCTTCAGCGTTTGCGCCCTGGGTAAATACGGCTACGCGAACGGAACGGCCAGTACCGTGCGGCAGTACAGTTGCACCACGTACGTTCTGGTCAGATTTACGTGCGTCGATGCCGAGGTTAACGGCAACGTCTACGCTTTCTACGAATTTAGCAGTGGCCAGCTCTTTCAGCAGAGCGATAGCTTCGTTGATATCGTACTGTTTAGTAGCATCAACTTTGTCACGGATCACGGACATGCGCTTGGTCAGTTTAGCCATTTCTTAGTCCTCCACTACCAGGCCCATGGAACGTGCAGTACCTTCGATGGAGCGAGTCATCGCTTCAATGTCGGAACCAGTCATGTCGGCAGCTTTGGTCTGCGCGATTTCCTGCAGCTGAGCGCGGGAAATTTTACCCACTTTGTCTTTGTTCGGCTTACCGGAACCAGACTTGATACCAGCCGCTTTCTTCAGCAGTACTGCTGCCGGAGGCGTTTTGGTAACGAAAGTGAAAGAACGGTCAGCGTAAACGGTGATAACAACCGGAATCGGCAGACCTTTTTCCATGGAATCAGTTTTTGCGTTGAACGCTTTGCAGAATTCCATGATGTTCACGCCTTGTTGACCCAGTGCTGGACCTACCGGCGGGCTCGGGTTAGCCATACCAGCTGCAACCTGCAGCTTGACATAGGCTTGGACTTTCTTAGCCATTCTAAATTCCTCTAGTTGGGTTATAGCGCCTCAAGGAGGCTCCCCGTGATTAAATTCGTTTTACGGACAGAATCCATAAAAACAAAAGGCGCGAAATTGTATTCCAATCTCGCGCCTTGTGCAACGATTAAATCGTCGCTTTTTTGATCGACGTGTTAGGCTTTTTCAACCTGAGCGAAGTCCAGTTCAACTGGAGTCGCACGACCGAAGATAGACACGGAAACTTTCAGACGAGACTTCTCGTAATCCACTTCTTCAACCACACCGTTAAAGTCAGCGAACGGACCGTCGCTAACACGAACCATTTCACCTGGCTCAAACATCGTTTTCGGACGTGGCTTATCACCAACCTGCTGCAAGCGGTTCATGATCGCATCAACTTCTTTGTCGCTGATAGGTGCCGGACGGTCAGATGTACCGCCGATAAAGCCCATCACACGCGGCACGCTACGCACCAGGTGCCAGCTTGCATCATTCATTACCATCTGGACCAGTACATAGCCCGGGAAGAATTTACGCTCGCTTTTGCGACGCTGGCCGCCACGGATTTCGACCACTTCTTCGGTCGGTACCATGACTTCACCAAACAACTCTTCCATATTTTGTAACTTGATATACTCACGCAGCGAGGTCGCTACGCGGCCTTCAAAACCGGAAAACGCCTGAACGACGTACCAGCGCTTTTTAGGGGCTTCAGACATCTTAGAACCTCAGGCCAGTGATAAAGGATACCAGGCGAACCAGAATACCATCCAGTCCCCACAGGATCAGTGACATTACCGCAGTGACCGCAGCAACGATCAGCGTGGTGTGCAGCGTTTCCTGGCGAGTTGGCCAAATGACCTTACGGACTTCGGTTCTCGCTTCACGGGCAAAAGCAACGGTCGCTTTACCTTTTGTAGTCAACAGCGCGACACCACCCGCTGCGGCAATCAGAATCACTACGGCCAGCGCACGCAGCGGCAGCATCATGTCACGATAGAGGTAGTTGCCAACGATAGCTACAAGCAGCAATACAGCGACAACAACCCACTTCATCGCTTCCAGGCCGCGCCCGCTTCCTTGAGCTTCGGTATTCGCACTCATAAACCAACCTGTCAGAAGTATCTACAAACATTTTCACCCCGCGTAAGCGAGGCGATCCAAACCGAAATGCTCTGGTGCGTTTCGGACTAAACGCCCTCTTCAGAGCCTGTCTCAGCAATGATTATGACAAAAAAAATCACTGATGAGCCAGGTTCTGGTGTGAAAGCGTGCAAAAAGGGCATCAAATGATGCCCTTTTATTGCGCATTGCGTCAAATGTTATCGGCAATTAGCTCATTACTTTGGCAACAACGCCCGCGCCAACGGTACGGCCGCCTTCACGGATTGCGAAACGCAGACCGTCGTCCATCGCGATCGGGTGGATCAGGGTAACAACCATTTTGATGTTGTCGCCCGGCATTACCATCTCTACGCCTTCCGGCAGTTCGATGGTACCCGTCACGTCAGTAGTACGGAAGTAGAACTGCGGACGGTAGCCTTTGAAGAACGGAGTATGACGGCCGCCTTCGTCTTTGGACAGAATGTACACTTCAGATTCGAACTTGGTGTGCGGCTTGATAGAGCCCGGCTTAGCCAGTACCTGACCACGTTCGATTTCTTCACGTTTGATACCACGCAGCAGAACACCAACGTTCTCACCAGCACGGCCTTCGTCCAGCAGTTTGCGGAACATTTCAACGCCAGTACAGGTAGACTTGGCAGTCTCTTTGATACCAACGATTTCAACTTCTTCACCAACTTTGATGATACCGCGTTCTACACGACCGGTAACAACGGTACCACGACCGGAGATGGAGAATACGTCTTCGATAGGCAGCAGGAACGGCTTGTCAATCGCACGCTCTGGTTCCGGGATGTAAGAATCCAGGAAGCCAGCCAGTTCGATGATTTTCGCTTCCCACTCTGCTTCGCCTTCCAGCGCTTTCAGAGCAGAACCACGAACGATCGGCGTGTCGTCGCCCGGGAAATCGTACTGAGACAGAAGTTCACGAACTTCCATTTCTACCAGTTCCAGCAGCTCTTCGTCATCAACCATGTCGCATTTGTTCAGGAACACGATGATGTACGGAACGCCTACCTGACGGCCCAGCAGGATGTGCTCACGAGTCTGCGGCATCGGGCCGTCAGTCGCAGCAACAACCAGGATCGCGCCGTCCATCTGCGCAGCACCGGTGATCATGTTTTTAACATAGTCGGCGTGGCCCGGGCAGTCTACGTGCGCGTAGTGGCGAGTCGGGGTGTCATATTCAACGTGAGAAGTGTTGATGGTGATACCACGAGCTTTTTCTTCCGGCGCGTTATCGATCTGATCGAATGCGCGAGCAGCACCGCCGTAGGTTTTAGCCAGAACGGTAGTGATTGCAGCGGTCAGCGTTGTTTTACCATGGTCAACGTGGCCGATAGTACCGACGTTAACGTGCGGTTTAGTACGTTCAAATTTTTCTTTAGACATCGATTGTCCCTCTAAGACACGGATAAATCGGTGATATCACCACATCAACCAGGCAATATACCTGAGCTGTTGAATGCTTTTAAAAGTAAACAGAGAGAAACGGGAAGGAGAAGTGAAGTGGTGCTGATACCCAGAGTCGAACTGGGGACCTCACCCTTACCAAGGGTGCGCTCTACCAACTGAGCCATATCAGCACGTCTGGAGCGGGCAGCGGGAATCGAACCCGCATCATCAGCTTGGAAGGCTGAGGTAATAGCCATTATACGATGCCCGCATCCTGAAACTCGGCTACCCAGTTCTTTCTGTAACAAAAAAGAGATTTCTCTCTTTTATGTTTGAGCTGATTAAATTTTTTAACCAACTCAGGCGGCGATAACGCTGCCAGAAAGTGGTGGTGGGGGAAGGATTCGAACCTTCGAAGTCTGTGACGGCAGATTTACAGTCTGCTCCCTTTGGCCGCTCGGGAACCCCACCGGACTTGATGGTGCCGACTACCGGAATCGAACTGGTGACCTACTGATTACAAGTCAGTTGCTCTACCTACTGAGCTAAGTCGGCATCAAGTAGCGCGCATTTTATGGATACCTGCGTGCTCATGCAACTAAAAAATTGCATAAAATGTTCTTCCGCTCACATTTTGCACTATACGTCCGATAAATAATCTATTTCTTGTCTGAATTGCACAAATTTCCAACGCTGGGCCTTATAACCGGAGAGGGTTTCGCTCCGTTATTCACGTTCGGACAGAGAGAAAGCACATCTTTATACATCTGGAATACTCGTCACAATGCTTTTCAGGGGACGATTTTTTCTTATTATTCCCCCTCATCTGGTGTTACCCTCCTGCCCATTGTCCAAATTAACTGAAATGTGCGTGCCATTGCGTGCCGGGGATGATTTCGTTTTTTATCACTGACCTGATATAGCAATGACAGCCAGACCATGCGTATGAGTATAAAAGAGCAAGCGTTAACGTCGCCTTACCTACAGTTTGATCGCAACCAGTGGGCTGCGCTTCGTGATTCAGTGCCGATGACCCTGACCGAGGAAGAGATTGCTCGTCTGAAAGGCATTAACGAAGACTTATCGCTGGAAGAAGTTGCTGAGATTTATTTGCCTCTATCGCGTTTGCTAAATTTTTACATCAGTTCAAACCTGCGACGCCAGGCTGTTCTGGAGCAATTTTTAGGCACAAACGGCCAGCGTATTCCTTATATCATTAGTATTGCAGGCAGTGTTGCAGTTGGTAAAAGCACAACCGCGCGCGTTTTGCAGGCACTGCTGAGCCGCTGGCCAGAGCACCGCAAAGTTGAGCTGATTACGACCGATGGTTTCCTTCACCCAAACCAGGTGTTGAAAGAACGCGGGCTCATGAAGAAGAAAGGCTTCCCCCAGTCTTATGATATGCACCGTCTGGTAAAATTTGTTTCCGACCTGAAGTCAGGCGTTCCTAACGTCACCGCACCGGTCTATTCACATCTGATCTATGACGTGATCCCTGATGGCGACAAAACGGTTGCCCAGCCGGATATATTGATTCTCGAAGGGTTAAATGTATTACAAAGCGGAATGGACTACCCCCACGACCCGCATCATGTATTTGTTTCTGACTTCGTCGATTTCTCTATTTACGTTGATGCGCCAGAGGAATTACTCCAGACGTGGTACATCAATCGATTCCTGAAATTCCGTGAAGGGGCATTTACCAATCCTGACTCTTATTTCCATAACTACGCGAAATTGTCCGAGGATGAGGCTGTCAATACAGCAATGTCGCTCTGGAAAGAGATTAACTGGTTGAATTTAAAACAAAATATACTACCTACGCGTGAGCGAGCCAGTTTAATCATGACCAAGAGCGCCAATCATGCCGTTGAGCAAGTCAGGTTAAGAAAATAAATAATAAGAAGGGGAGCAGATGCTCCCCTTCTTATTATTCGGCACTTCTGAGCGATATTTCTCCGCCCATCCATGGTGTTATCTTGCCATTCTGTTCAAGCAATAGTGCACCTTGTGCATCTATTCCTCGCGAGATACCAAATATTTCTTTATCGCCAATAATGAGTTTAACCGGGCGGTTGATAAAGTTATCAAGTACCTTCCAGCGTGATAAATAAGGCACCAACCCCTCTTGCTCAAACAGTATCAGCGCAGCACGAAGCTCGCGGATCAGCCGGGCCGCAAGCGTATTACGGTCAATGTTTATGCCTGCTTCCTGTAAGTTAATCCACCCCTGATTAACCACATTCTCTTCTACCCGGCGCATAGACATGTTAATTCCGGCACCAATAACGATCTGCGCGGCATCACCAGTCTTTCCGGTGAGCTCAACCAGAATGCCGGCCAGTTTTCGATCGAGCAGGTAGAGATCATTAGGCCATTTCACACGGACTTTATCCGCCCCCAGATCGCGTAAAACCTCAGCCATGACGATACCAATAACCAGACTCAGGCCAATCGCCGCTGCCGGGCCCTGCTCCAGGCGCCAGAACATAGAGAGATACAGGTTAGCACCAAATGGCGAGAACCATTTACGCCCACGTCGGCCACGACCAGCCTGCTGATACTCCGCTACGCAGGCATCTCCGGATGTCAGTTGCCCAATTCGATCCAGCAGATACTGGTTGGTTGAATCAATTACGGGCAGAACGGTGATGTTTCCGCCGTCCAGCTGAGAATGAATAACGGATGAGTCTAGTAGCTGGATGGGCTCTGGTAAGCTGTAGCCTTTGCCTGGAACAGTAAATACATCAACGCCCCAGTCGCGTAGCGTCTGGATGTGTTTGTTAATCGCTGCACGACTCATTCCCAGTTTTTCACCGAGTTGCTCACCTGAATGGAATTCGCCATCAGCCAATAATGAGATGAGCGTCAGGGGGACGGTATTATCCTTCATGCGATGATCTCCACAGCATTCACTTCACCCTGCGGGCCCATAAATCTAACCTCTGGCTCAAGCCAGACATTAAACTTCTCCCCCACTTTATGTCGTACATGATGTGCAAGTTGCACGACATCCTGGCTCGTCGCATTACCCGCATTGATCAGTACCAGTGCCTGTTGTTGATGTACTGCTGCGCCACCAATACGCATGCCTTTGAGCTGACACTGATCGATAAGCCAGCCAGCGGCCAGCTTCACTGAGCCATCGGCCTGGGGATAGTGAGGTGCGGTCGGGAATTGTGACAGGAGTTCCTGTGCAATTTCCGCAGCAACAACCGGATTTTTAAAGAAACTTCCCGCATTACCGTTTATTTTCGGGTCAGGCAGCTTTGTTGTTCGCATGTGGCAGACGGAATCAAACACCTGATGAGGTGTGACCGTTGCAGGATCCAGACGCGTCAAATCGCCGTATGTCAGTACGGGCTGCCACTGTTTAGACAAACGCAGACCGACGGCTACAATCGCGACGCGATCCTGATACTCATGCTTAAAGATACTGTCACGATACCCGAAACGACATTCCGCAGCACTTACACGCAGATGCTTACCGGTCGCCAGTTCAATGCAATCCACATATTCGCAAACACGCTGAAGTTCCACACCATAAGCACCAATGTTCTGGATTGGCGATGAGCCAACACAGCCGGGAATAAGCGCCAGGTTTTCCAGCCCAGGCATGCCAAGCTGCAATGTATGCTGTACCAGATGATGCCAGTTCTCACCAGCCCCAACGTGTAGATACCACGCGTCAGGCTTCTCTGTAATCTCTATACCTTTGATACGGTTGACGATCACCGTGCCATGGAAATTATCGAGGAACAGGACGTTACTCCCCTCACCCAGAATCAGTACTGGATGATGTGATGCATTGGCTGATTGCCAGGCATTCAATAATTGTTGCTCATTTTCGGCGCAGACAAGTTCGTTAGCTTGCTGATCGATGCCGAAGGTATTCCAGGCTTTAAGGGAGTGATTCATAGACGCTTTCCTGATGCAAAATCGCGCTTAGTTTACCGCATATGCCGCAGGATGGCTTGTTTTATGGAAGCGTGGGGGGTTGCTTTGTGCCCGATGGTGCCGCGATGTGCCTGATGCGCTGCGCTTATCAGGCCTACCTTGTGGTGCCGTTGTAGGCCGGATAAGGCGGAACGCCGCATCCGGCGAAATGCCGCCGGGAGTGCCTGATGCGCTGTGCTTATCAGGCCTACAACATACATTCAGCTGCAGGCCGGATAAGACAGGATGCTGCATCCGGCGGTTTTCACCCCGCACAGACGCAAAAAAGCCCATCCGTCAGGATGGGCTTCTTCACTTATTTGATGCCTGGCAGTTCCCTACTCTCGCATGGGGAGACCCCACACTACCATCGGCGCTACGGCGTTTCACTTCTGAGTTCGGCATGGGGTCAGGTGGGACCACCGCGCTACAGCCGCCAGGCA
>NZ_JANEWM010000044.1:0-37968 GCF_028069825.1 Citrobacter sp. Igbk 14 | reverse complement strand
TGCAGTAAACCGGGATGAATAATCCGGGTGGTGACAAAGAAATTCGGTGGAGCGGTAGTTCAGTTGGTTAGAATACCTGCCTGTCACGCAGGGGGTCGCGGGTTCGAGTCCCGTCCGTTCCGCCACTTATTAAGAGCCCTGAGCATTTGCTCAGGGCTTTTTCTTTGCCTATAACTTTATTATTGCTAAATTCGCAAAAATCCTCTGCATTTTTCGCTCTTTTTCTATAAAGAGCAGAAGGTCATAATCCCCTCAGTTAACGAACATTGTGATTAAAAAGAGGAATTCTATGACTATCCCTGCATTTGGTTTAGGTACTTTCCGCCTGAAAGACGACGTGGTTATCGCTTCTGTTAAAACAGCTCTGGAGCTGGGTTACCGCGCAGTCGACACTGCACAAATCTATGATAATGAAGCTGCTGTTGGCCAGGCGATTGCCGAAAGTGGCGTACCGCGTAATGAGTTGTACATCACAACTAAGATCTGGATTGAGAATCTTGGTAAAGACAAGCTGATCCCAAGCCTGAAAGAGAGCCTGAAAAAACTGCGCACAGATTATGTTGATCTGACGCTGATCCACTGGCCATCACCAAATGATGCTGTCTCTGTTGAAGAGTTTATGCAGGCATTGCTCGAAGCCAAAGAGCAAGGGCTGACTCGTGAAATTGGTATCTCTAACTTCACTATCCCATTGATGGAAAAAGCTATTGCTGCTGTGGGTGCAGAGAATATTGCGACTAACCAGATTGAGTTATCTCCGTATCTGCAAAGCCGTAAGGTTGTTGACTGGGCGAAAGAGCACGGTATCCACATCACCTCATACATGACACTGGCCTACGGTAAGGCGCTGAAAGATGAAGTGATTGCTCGCATTGCCGCTAAACATAACGCGACGCCGGCCCAGGTGATTCTGGCATGGGCGATGGGGGAAGGTTACTCTGTGATCCCTTCTTCTACCAAGCGTGAAAACCTGGCAAGCAACCTGCTGGCACTGGAACTGCACCTTGATGCGGAAGACAAAGCGGCAATCGCTGCTCTGGATTGCAACGATCGCCTGGTTAGCCCGGAAGGTCTGGCGCCTGAGTGGGATTAATCGCCTGACCCTCTGTGCCTTTAACCCTCTTTTACAGCTCCTTCGGGAGCTGTTCTTATATATTCACTTAAAAAATCGATAAATGCCCGAATACGGGTACTGACGGCACGATCGCTGTAATACACCGCGCTGAAAGGCATCTCGACTGGCAGCCGTTTATCCGCCATCAATTCGACCAGCTTACCCTGAGCGATCTCTTTATCAATCATATAATCTGAAAGACAAGCAATACCGTTGCCGCTCAGGCAAAGCTGCTTCAGCGTTTCGCCACTGTTCGAAGATAGATCGCAATCAACCTCATGCAATTGTCCGTCACTGCAGGCTATGGGCCAGGTATTGAGCGAAATGGGTTCAGAAAACCCCAGACACAGGTGCTGCTTTAACTCTTCAACAGTCTCTGGCTTACCGAAACGGGTAATATAGTCGGGCGAAGCAATAATCTTACGGTAGCTGGTAAAGAGTGGACGTGCGCGTAGACTTGAGTCAGTTAAGGCACCGGCACGTATCGCAACATCCACTTTTCGTTCAATAAGATTGATGAATGTCTCTGAGGAAACCAGCGACAACGTCATCTCGGGATAGCGCTCACGGAAAGGTTTGATCAGTGGCATCAGGAAATGCAACATCACCGGTGTTGCGGCATCGATACGCAGCAAACCGCGCGGTGTATTACGCGACTCCATGATTTCGGTTTCCGCCGCAGCCATATCCTGCAGTATCTGTTGTACACGCCTGAAGTAGCGTTCACCTTCTTCTGTCAGACTGAGCTGCCGGGTTGTTCGATTGAGCAAACTAACGCCCAGCTTCATCTCCAGCTTCTTTACTGCCCGACTGACCGCGGAATTGGCCTGCCCAAGCTGCTCTGCGGCCCGGCTAAAGCTACCGCTTTCCACGACCGCGACAAAAATTGCCAGTTCTTCGGAGGTTGCTTTCATTTTTGCACCTGAAGCAAAATTATATTGAGATTTTGAATATTTTTGTTATTAAAACATCCCGGCATACTGCCTGTCATCTGATTACTGATGATATGGAGCTATTTATGCCTCTCGCTTTATTTGCACTGACAATAAGTGCCTTCGCTATTGGCACGACTGAATTTGTGATTGTTGGCCTGGTGCCGACCATTGCTGAACAACTGGCGATCTCTTTACCTTCTGCCGGGATGCTGGTTTCAATCTACGCGCTGGGTGTCGCGATCGGGGCGCCAGTATTGACTGCCCTGACCGGACGCCTGCCACGTAAGCAACTGTTGGTTGCGCTGATGGTCCTGTTTACGGCCGGTAACTTGCTGGCATGGCAGGCACCTGGTTATACGACATTAATTGTCGCCCGCCTGCTGACTGGCCTGGCACACGGCGTCTTCTTCTCAATTGGTTCTACGATTGCGACAAGCCTGGTGCCAAAAGAGAAAGCCGCTTCTGCCATCGCTATCATGTTTGGTGGTTTAACGGTTGCACTGGTGACGGGAGTACCGCTGGGTACATTTATCGGACAACATTTTGGCTGGCGTGAGACTTTCCTTGCCGTATCACTGTTGGGTGTGATTGCACTGATTAGCAGCCAACTGCTGATCCCTGCGAATATTCCGGGTCGGGCGGCTGCCAGCATTCGTGATCAGGTAAAAGTGTTAACCCACCCACGCCTGTTGCTTATCTACGCGGTTACGGCGTTGGGGTACGGTGGTGTCTTCACTGCGTTCACCTTCCTGGCACCTATGATGCAGGACCTGGCAGGCTTCTCGCCGGCAGCGGTAAGCTGGATCTTACTGGGCTATGGCGTATCGGTCGCTATCGGTAATATTTGGGGAGGTAAGCTGGCGGATAAACATGGTGCTGTCCCGGCGCTGAAATTTATCTTCGCGGCGCTGTTTGTCCTGCTGATGGTCTTTCAACTGACGGCCTCTACGCAATACGCTGCGTTAGTGACGATTCTGGTGATGGGGATCTTCGCCTTTGGCAATGTTCCAGGTTTGCAGGTTTACGTGGTACAGAAAGCGGAACAATTTACCCCCAATGCGGTGGATGTGGCATCCGGTCTGAACATTGCTGCGTTTAATATTGGTATTGCGCTTGGCTCTGTGATTGGCGGACAAACGGTAGAGCATTATGGTTTAGCACAGACTCCGTGGATTGGTGCGCTGATTGTTCTGGTTGCTTTTTTACTGATGGGTATCAGCGGTCGCCTGGATAAACCGGCGCGGGTAGTATTGGGATAAATCATTGATGTAAGTACCCACTTACAAAACAAACTGCAATTGTTCGTTGAAAGTGAGTGCTAAAGTCCCTATAACAGAAGAACCAGTCCGGCTGCGGACTGGTTGACGTTATAGAGGTTTGAAAGTCTAAAGTGCGAAAAAACACCTATGCCATGCGCTATGTTGCCGGACAGCCCGCTGAGCGGATTTTACCGCCAGGGTCATTTGCGCATATCGGCCAGGCATTACCTGCAGGCGTGCCGTTAAGCAGTGAAGATCGCATTCGCGTGCTGGTATGGAATATTTTTAAACAGCAGCGCGCAGAATGGCAGTCGGTGCTGAAGAATTTTGGCAAAGACGCGCATCTGGTGTTATTGCAGGAAGCACAAACCACGCCTGAACTGGTGCAGTTTGCGACCGCTAACTATCTTGCCGCCGATCAGGTTCCCGCTTTCGTGTTGCCTCAGCATCCTTCTGGCGTCATGACGCTTTCTGCTGCACATCCGGTCTACTGCTGTCCATTGCGCGAGCGTGAGCCAATTTTACGCCTGGCAAAATCGGCTCTGGTCACAGTGTACCCGCTGCCTGACTCGCGTTTATTGATGGTGGTGAATATCCACGCGGTAAACTTCAGCCTCGGCGTCGATGTCTATAGTAAGCAGTTACTTCCCATTGGGGATCAAATCGCCCATCACAGTGGTCCGGTGATTATGGCCGGTGATTTCAATGCCTGGAGCCGCCGACGGATGAATGCGCTGTACCGCTTTGCGCGTGAAATGTCGCTGCGCCAGGTTCGCTTTACCGACGATCAACGCCGGCGTGCGTTTGGTCGCCCACTCGACTTTGTGTTTTATCGTGGTTTGAACGTGAGTGAGGCCTCTGTGCTGGTCACTCGCGCCTCCGACCACAATCCACTACTCGTTGAATTCAGTCCCGGCAAGCCTGAGCAATAAAGGTATGTCAGGTCTGCCGTAGGGCAGGCCTGTGATGGTTGCCCTTCATATTTCACAACAACCGAAGGACAACACAATGACAACACGCTCCCACCATGACAACGTCGAAAAGCAGTTTGGCTCTCAGGCTAACGCCTATTTAACCAGCACCGTACATGCTACTGGTCGTGATTTACAACGACTGGCGGAAAGGCTGTCTGCTTTTCCACAGGCACGGGTACTGGATATGGGATGTGGAGCAGGACACGCCAGCTTTGTGGCTGCGCAAAACGTTCAACAGGTTGTGGCTTATGATTTATCGTCTCAAATGCTTGAGGTGGTCGCAGAGGCTACAAAAGAGAAGGGCCTGGACAGCATCACCACGCAACAGGGATATGCAGAGAGCCTGCCGTTCGGCGATTGCGCTTTTGATGTAGTGATTAGCCGCTATTCGGCGCATCACTGGCATGATGTCGGACGTGCGCTGCGTGAAGTCAATCGTGTACTGAAATCCGGTGGTGTGGCGATCGTAATGGATGTGATGTCGCCAGGACATCCGGTCCGTGATATCTGGTTGCAAACTGTCGAAGCGTTACGCGACACCTCGCATGTCCGCAATTATTCCAGTGGTGAATGGCTGTCTTTAATCAACGATGCCGGTTTGATTACCGATACCGTGTTGACCGATCGCCTGCCGCTGGAGTTCAGTTCGTGGGTGGCGCGGATGCGTACACCTGCCGCGTTGACAGAAGCGATTCGTTTATATCAGGAGAGCGCATCTGCTGAAGTGAAAGCCTACTTCGCGTTACAGGAGGATGGTTCATTCACCAGTGATACGATAATGGTTGAGGCGCATAAAGCGGGATAAATAAAAAGGCACTGGGGGGAAACCAGTGCCTTCGTTTTTACAATGCTATCAGGAGTCAGGCATGCCGTTGTTTTTGACAAACAACGTGAGCTGATCGCCCGGTTGCAGATTGTCCGTATCGCTGTTCCAGCGCATTACATCCTTGATGTTAACCCCGTGGCGTTTGGCAATGCTCGACAGAGAGTCGCCTTTACGCACACGATAGGTGATGCTATCGCTGTTGTTAGCCAGTCGCTGTGCACTGGTGCCAGCACCTACGGTCAGGCTTTGGCCCACTTTCAGGGATGATCCACGCAGATTATTCCACTGCTGCAGATCCTTCGTGCTCACGCCAAGACGTGCAGCGACGCCAGAAAGCGTATCGCCAGAGCGAACTTTGTAACTACGGCTGTTCAGCGGCGTGTTATCAGCCACCAACGTTGACTGTACGGCTGCAATTTCGCCGGAAGCCAAAGACTCACGCAGCTTCTCTGCATGCTTCTTTGGTACCATCACGTATTGCGGACCGCTGGCACCCAACGTGGAGCCTTTCACACCTGCATTGAAGGTCTTCAGTTTGCTGACGGAAATACCCGCCATATCGGCAACCTGAGCCATCTCAACCGGGCTGTTCAGGCGAACACGTGCCAACGCACGGCTTTCGTCTGTGGTAGGCAGACGCACGCCATAGCGTTTGCTGTTTTTGAGAATATCACTCAATGCCAGCATTTTGGGCACATACTGCTTCGTTTCCTGAGGCAAAGGGAGCGACCAGAAATCGGTGGATTTACCCCGAGATTTGTTCGCTTTGATTGCCTTCATCACGCGACCTTCACCGCTATTATACGCGGCAACGGTCAGCAGCCAGTCGCCATCAAACATCTTGTTCAGACGCTGCATCATGTCCAGCGCGGCAGTGGTGGAAGCCACAATGTCGCGACGTGCATCATAATTGCGGGTCTGTTTTAAACCATAATTGCGCCCCGTGCTCGGAATGATCTGCCAAATACCTGCGGCATTGGCGCCAGACGTTGCGTGAGGATCAAAAGCGCTCTCCACTATGGGTAGTAGTACCAGTTCCATAGGCATGTTACGTTTCTTAACTTGCCCGGCTATCCAGTACATATACGGCTCTGCCCGTAAAGTTACATCGTGGAGATAGCTCTTATTGCGTAAATACTTCTGTTTTTGTTCGCGAATCCGGTTGTTTTCCGGAATTCCCATCTTTAGCTCGTCACCAATGAAAGCCCACAAATCCTGATCAGCAGCGATAGATGTTCCATCGTCCATCCATCGCGCCTGACTTGTAAACTTTCCTGCTTCCCCTTGACCAGCTGCAGAAAGGCTCTGTGCGTGCTGTTGGACGTTACCAGTATTCTGGCACCCAACAAGCAGGACAGAGGCGAGTAATATCGCTTTTGCCTTCATGTGTGTGTCAATAGTTGCTTAAAAGACGACCGATCATAACGGCGAAGTTTTCAAAAGGCAACCCGGAATTGTCAGAACGTATCTTTCTTTGACCTTAACCAGGCAAAACGCTCTTCAGGTTGTTGCAATATTGTTTCTTTGTTTATTTTATTAATTAAATCAATATCTTCCGTTCTTAAAAAAAGATTATTTCGCCGCTCATTTTTCAGAATTACGGGTAGTGTCATTTGTTTTTTTACGCGTAACTCATTAACTTTACGATAATATTCATTTATGCACGAATCGTGCGGCAGAATGCTTAAGGCAAACTTCATGTTTGCTAATGTGTACTCATGAGCGCAGCAGATCAATGTATCATCAGGAAGCGCACTTAATTTATTAAGTGATTGATACATCTGTGAAGCTGTACCTTCAAATAGTCTGCCACAACCGCCTGAAAAGAGTGTATCTCCGCAAAATAGATAAGGTTGGCTAAAGTAACAGATATGTCCTAAAGTGTGACCCGGCGTAGCAATTACCTTAAATTCATGCCCTAAAACGAGTGCAATATCGCCATCTTTGACTATATGGGTCGTTCCCTTATCTTGCGTTTCAGCCGGCCCGTAAACCACTAATTGTGGGAAATGTTGCAAAAGTTCTTTCACACCGCCAACATGATCATGGTGGTGATGGGTCAGGAGAATGGCCTCCGGCACCCAGTGATGTTCTGCAATCGCTTTCAGGACGGGAGCGGCTTCGCCCGGATCAACAATCAGGCAACGGTTTTCATTATTTGTCAGGACCCAGATGTAATTGTCCTGAAATGCGGGAATACTGTTAAGATTCATAAATTACCTCTCAATGCGTAACGGAAGGTTGTGATGAAACCGGCAAGGATCCCTCAAACTGTCGTAGCGCCCGTTAGCTGGGATGATTTACCCTGGGGTGAGCACTATCGTGAGGCGCTGGAACATCAGCTTAACCCGTGGTTCGCAAAAATGTACGGATTTCATCTGCTTAAGATTGGTAATTTAAGCGCAGAAATCAATTCCGAAGCGTGCGCGGTTTCTCATCAGGTAAATGTTTCTTTGCAAGGTTCGCCCATGCAGGTTACGGCCGATCCTTTACACCTTCCTTTTGCCGATAAATCCGTGGATGTCTGTCTGCTGGCTCATACACTACCGTGGTGCGCCGATCCGCATCGTTTATTGCGTGAAGCCGACCGGGTACTGATTGATGATGGCTGGTTAATACTGAGCGGGTTTAACCCGGTTAGCCTGATGGGATTGCGTAAGCTGGTGCCAGTGCTACGTAAAACACCGCCTTACAACAGCCGGATGTTTACCCTGATGCGCCAGTTGGATTGGCTCTCTTTGCTGAATTTTGAGGTGCTGCACTATAGCCGGTTCCACGTGCTGCCCTGGGCGAAGCAGGGCGGTAAAATGTTAAGTGCGCATATTCCGGCACTGGGCTGTCTTCAGTTGGTTGTCGCGCGCAAGCGAACCATTCCGCTTACGCTCAATCCGATGAAACAAAGTAAAATTAAGGCACGCATCCGCCAGGCTGTTGGGGCAACCCGACAATACCGCAAGCCAGACGCTTAAGACTCTGCCTGATACCCAACATCATCCTGGGTGGGACTCATTGCCGCAGCACGTGCAAGTTCATCACAGCGTTCATTTTCCGGATGACCCGCATGCCCTTTAACCCATTCCCATTTGATTTGGTGCGGCCCAAGTGCGGCATCCAGACGTTTCCACAGATCGACGTTCTTCACTGGCTTTTTATCTGCGGTTTTCCAGCCGCGTTTTTTCCAGTTGTGGATCCACTGTGTAATGCCCTGGCGCACGTACTGGCTGTCGGTGCTGAGTACCACTTCACATGGCTCTTTAAGTGCTTCCAGCGCGACGATTGCCGCCATCAACTCCATACGGTTATTGGTGGTGAGGTTGTACCCTTCGGCAAAGGTTTTTTCGCGCCCGCGATAGCGTAAGATAGCCCCATAACCGCCAGGACCTGGGTTTCCCAGGCAAGAACCATCGGTGAAAATTTCTACCTGTTTAAGCATCTCTGGTAGACTTCCTGTTTTAGCAAATCGAAATCAAACGATAAGTCTGACATAAATGACCGCTATGAGCACTGGAATTACACGACAGATAGTCCTCGATACCGAAACCACCGGTATGAACCAGATTGGTGCCCACTACGAAGGCCATAAGATTATTGAGATCGGCGCAGTTGAAGTGGTTAACCGCCGTTTGACCGGAAATAACTTCCACGTCTACCTGAAGCCGGACCGGCTGGTGGACCCGGAAGCATTTGGCGTACACGGAATCGCCGATGAGTTCTTGCTTGATAAACCCACGTTCGCCGATGTCGCCGATGAGTTTCTTGACTATATCCGTGGCGCGGAGCTGGTCATCCATAACGCATCGTTTGATATCGGCTTTATGGATTACGAGTTCGCGAAACTCAATCGCGATATCCCGAAGACGAACACCTTCTGTAAAGTGACCGACAGTCTGGCGTTGGCGAGGAAAATGTTTCCTGGCAAGCGTAACAGCCTTGACGCGTTATGCTCGCGCTATGAGATAGACAACAGCAAGCGTACTCTGCATGGCGCATTGCTCGATGCCCAGATTCTGGCCGACGTTTATCTGATGATGACCGGCGGGCAGACCACCATGGCGTTCTCTATGGAAGGTGACAGCCAGCAGCAGAATGATACGGGGATCCAGCGCATTGTGCGTCAGTCCAGTAAATTACGCGTTGTTTTCGCTACTGATGAAGAGCTGGCAGCCCATGAGTCGCGCCTTGACTTGGTACAGAAGAAGGGCGGAAGTTGCCTCTGGCGGGCCTAGTTCTGGTATTTACAGTACAGAAATGGTCATTCGGGTGATTTTTGCAGCAAACGATTAAAAAACGTGAGAAAAAGCGTTGACGAGGCGCGAGGCAATCCGTAATATTCGCTTCGTTCCCAAGCGGAACACAACGCGGAGTGGTAGTTCAGTTGGTTAGAATACCTGCCTGTCACGCAGGGGGTCGCGGGTTCGAGTCCCGTCCATTCCGCCACTATTCAGAAAGCCTGAATCAGAAATGATTCAGGCTTTCGTCGTTTTAATCCACCCAAAATAAAAGCCTGCAATAATGTTTCATTGCAGGCCGCCGTTGTTACTCGCTCAGCGTCTGGGCGATATCTTTTTGTACCTGTTGGCGCTGCTCTGGGGTGAGCACTTTGCTCAGATCAAAGTAATATTTCACGCGATAATAACGCGCCTGTTGTTCGATGTTGCTGAACGCGGCAAGCTGTTTCTTAACGGCGGCATCATCCCATTTCCCGGACTTGATGACGTCAATCAGCGCACCGTCTTTAACGTCTTTCACTGAAATCTGGTCAACGTTGTTTTCCAGCTGTTGGTGCAGTTTTTTAATCTGCGCCACCTGGTCATTGGTCAACTTAAGGTGTTGAACGACCGGATCCTGAGCCGGAGCGGGAACGTTGGATACGTTTGCTGCAAGCGTGCTAAAAGAGGCGCCAGCCAGAGTGGCAGCCAGCAAGGTCATACGTACGAAGTTCTTCATTTAGACATCCTGATAAGGGAATTATTGATAGTGTAGATCACCCGTTAATGACGCGTGATTATCCCTTGCAGAATACGTTGCCCGATGCATGTCGCCACGCGAATTTGTTTTGCGGTTGGTTACGGAGTGAAACAATCCCGCCGTGGATACCAGGTCCGTGGCGGGAGGGAAGGCGATCTCTACAGGGTGAAAGCGTCAGCATCCTGCCAGGCAGGAAATTTCTCGCGGTACTCGCGTAGCGCCGAAAGCGACAGCTCAGCATCAATTCGCGTTGCCTGATGTGGCTCGGCGGTGGCAACGACTTCACCCTGTGGGTTGATGACCCGGCTATCACCGCGATAATGATGGCCGTTACCATCGGTTCCCACACGGTTACATCCTGCTACATACGCCTGATTTTCAATTGCCCGTGCGGTGAGCAGAACCTGCCAGTGCAGCGAGCGCGGTGCGGGCCAGTTGGCAACATACAAGGCGAGGTCGTAGTCATTACGGTTACGTGACCACACCGGAAAACGCAGGTCATAACAGACCAGCGGCAGAATACGCCAACCACGCCATTCAAAGATGATGCGTTCTTCACCTGCCTGATAATGCTGATGTTCGTCTGCCATGCGGAACAGATGGCGTTTGTCATAGAGATGCACGGTGCCTTCGGGTTCAACCAGCAAAAAACGATTCACGGGTCCCCGTTCAGACTGTATCGCCGCGCTACCTGCTATCAGGGCATTCGTCTGCTGCGCTTTGCTACGCATCCAGCTTACAACTTCCTCTTGCGGCAACGATTTGTTTGCCGCTTCCATCGCAAATCCACTGGTAAACATCTCAGGCAACACAATAACGTCACGCCCGGTGACGGTTTCCAGTTGTCTGTCGAAATGGCGCAGGTTGGCTGGGCCATCCATCCAGATCAGTGGTTGTTGCAGCAGAGTAATTTTTAAACCTGGCACGGTCGAGGCTCCTCGTTGAACAGCATTTTGACACTGTAGCATGAGCATTAACGAAAATGTGGCAATAAAAAGCCCCGCATTTAGCGGGGCTGAACGTTGTGCGTTAGCGTTATGCTGCTTCGACCTTACGCACTTTCTCTGGCAACTTTACCGGCTGAGTCGCCAGCGCCTCGGGTTCAAAATCATCAACATTGATACTGCGCAGACGGCTTGCTTCGGCTTTCACCAGAATCGCCGCTTCGTCTTTATCAATCAGTCCTTTGGCCAGCGCGTTATGTGCCAGCTCGTCCAGGCGGGTAAACGGTAGATTTTTACCCAACTCTTTGCAGATCCGCTGGTGGATTGGGTCGGCTGCAATGACATCCAGCAACGCCTCTTCCAGTAAGCCAACCGGGTTGTGTTCGCTTGGCGTCAGGTACTGACCGCGACCAAGACGAGAACGGGTGGCGCTTGGAACCTGCAGAATCTTCGCGACTTTATGATCCAGCTTGTCAGACGGTGCATGGTAGTGGCGACCGGTAGGGAAGATGACCACATTCAGCAGCCCGGCAACCAGACGGTTCGGGAAGTTTTTCAGCAGGTCATCCATCGCCTGTTCCGCTTTGTACAACGCATCCTGAACGCCCCAGTGAACCAGCGGCAGGTCGGCTTCATTGCGGCCTTCATCGTCATAACGCTTCAGCACGGCGGAAGCCAGATACAGCTGACTTAATACATCACCCAATCGAGCAGAGATACGTTCACGACGCTTCAGGCTACCACCCAATACGGCCATGGACACATCTGAAAGTAATGCCAGGTTGGCACTCAAACGGTTCAGGTGCTGGTAGTAACGCTTGGTGGCATCACCGGTTGGCGTGCTGCTGGTTAACCCGCGAGTCAAACCAAGCCAGAAGCTGCGCACTTTATTACTGCCTACATGACCAATATGTTTAAACAGCAGTTTGTCGAACGCATTCACGTCGTTATTCTGCGCCGCAGCCATCTCTTCAAGCACATATGGATGGCAGCGAATTGCGCCCTGGCCGAAGATCATCATGCTACGCGTCAGGATGTTGGCGCCTTCGACGGTAATGGCGATCGGTGCACCCTGATAAGCACGGGCCAGGAAGTTACTTTCGCCAAGCATGATGCCTTTGCCGCCAGTAATATCCATTGCATCGATGATTGACTGCTGTCCACGGTGAGTACAGTGATATTTCACGATAGCCGACAGCACCGCTGGTTTCTCACCAAGCATAATGCCGTAGGTAATCAGCGACGCTGCGGCATCCATCACATAGGCGTTACCGGCGATACGTGCCAACGGTTCTTCAATGCCTTCCATCTTGCCGATAGAGATTTTGAACTGGCGACGGATATGCGCATATGCGCCAGTCGCCATGGCGACGGATTTAACGCCGCCCGTAGAGTTAGATGGCAGGGTAATGCCGCGTCCTACGGACAGACATTCCACCAGCATACGCCAGCCCTGACCGGCCATTTTCGGGCCACCAATAATGTAATCAATCGGAACGAAGACATCTTTACCCAGCGTTGGTCCGTTCTGGAACGGCACGTTCAGCGGGAAGTGACGACGGCCAATTTGTACGCCCGGCGTTGAGGTTGGAATCAGCGCACAGGTAATGCCAAGATCTTCCTCGCCACCCAGCAGTTTTTCCGGGTCAGAGAGTTTAAACGCCAGACCCAGAACGGTAGCAATAGGAGCCAGCGTGATATAGCGTTTGTTCCAGGTCAGGCGCATACCCAGCACCTGCTGGCCCTGCCAGTCGCCCATACAAACCACGCCGGTATCAGGGATCGCACCTGCATCAGAGCCGGCTTCCGGGCTGGTCAGTGCAAAACACGGGATTTCCTGACCACGTGCCAGACGCGGCAGATAGTGGTTTTTCTGTTCTTCGGTGCCGTAATGCTGTAGCAGTTCACCAGGGCCTAATGAGTTAGGCACGCCGACGGTGATCGCCAGGATCCCAGAAACACCGGAGAGCTTCTGCAGTACGCGAGCCTGAGCATACGCAGAGAATTCCAGCCCGCCGTACTCTTTCTTGATGATCATTGCGAAGAAGCGGTGTTCTTTTAGATATGCCCACAATTCCGGCGGCAGATCCGCGAGTTCATGGGTTATCTGGAAGTCGTTCGCCATGCGGCATGCTTCTTCCACTGGGCCATCGATAAACGCTTGTTCTTCAGCAGTCAGATGCGGCTGCGGATAGTTGTGCAGTTTTTTCCAGTCAGGTTTGCCCTGGAACAGGTCACCTTCCCACCAGGTTGTACCGGCATCGATCGCTTCTTTTTCAGTACGCGACATTGGCGGCATGACTTTACGGAAACCGCGGAACACGGGAGCGGAAATCATGGATTTACGCATCGGGGTAAAGTTAAACGGTACGAGAATAATGGCCAGAGGAACCAGCAGCCAGACTGACCACAGGCCAGCCACGCCGAGCGCTGCCGTCCAGGCGAGCAAAACTAAGCTGCTGAGGAATAAGCTCACGCGGTGATAAAACAGAACGCTGAGCAGAACAACCGTAGCGATAATACTCAAAATCATCATAACGAAAAGCTCCCTTGCTTGTAGGAGGTCTGACCACTTGTGATGATATGGTTGTAGTGTATGTAAATTCTTTTAGCAATGTGTTTACAAAATAATTACAACAAAGCTCACATTGTTGTTGTTTTAACCGGCACAAAAAATCAAAAGCGACAGCCATTCCTGTGGCTTGCACTTCTCGCTGGTAGCGCTATCCGGTACACTGCATCTTGTCATTTACATTCATGCTGAAGGATATCCTCATGTACCAGGATCTTATTCGTAACGAACTGAGCGAAGCGGCGGAAACGCTGGCTAATTTTCTTAAAGATGACGCCAATATTCACGCCATTCAACGCGCGGCGGTCCTGTTGGCAGATAGCTTCAAAGCCGGTGGGAAGGTACTTTCCTGTGGTAATGGCGGCTCCCATTGCGATGCGATGCATTTCGCCGAAGAGCTGACTGGACGCTATCGTGAAAACCGCCCGGGCTACCCGGCTATCGCTATCTCTGACGTCAGCCACATCTCCTGCGTCAGCAACGATTTTGGTTACGATTATGTATTCTCCCGCTACGTTGAAGCGGTTGGCCGTGAAGGCGATGTCCTGTTAGGCATCTCCACTTCGGGCAACTCCGGTAACGTGATTAAAGCGATTGCTGCGGCGCGTGAGAAGGGAATGAAAGTCATCACCCTGACCGGCAAAGATGGCGGTAAAATGGCTGGTAGCGCAGATATTGAAATTCGCGTGCCGCACTTTGGCTATGCCGACCGTATCCAGGAAATTCATATCAAAGTGATCCATATTCTGATCCAGTTGATCGAAAAAGAGATGGTTAAATAACTATACCCGTCATACTTCAAGCTGCAGGTGCGTTGGTTGCGCTCAGAAACCCCAGTCACATAGTTATCTATGCTCCTGGGGATTTCCTCCCTTACCGCCTTCCTGCAACTCGAATTATTTAGGGTATAGCATATTGTTTTCTCTGATATTTTGAGTTTTGATTGGCTGTAACAATTACGCTTTCCCGCTTAAGGCGTTTGTGGAGGTGATGTATGTGCGAACTGCTCGGGATGAGCGCCAATGTGCCAACCGATATTTGCTTTAGCTTCACCGGGCTGGTTCAGCGCGGCGGAGGTACCGGGCCGCACAAAGACGGCTGGGGTATTACATTTTACGAGGGTAAGGGCTGCCGTACGTTTAAAGATCCGCAACCCAGCTTTAATTCGCCTATTGCCAAACTGGTTCAAGACTATCCCATTAAATCCTGTTCCGTGATTGCCCATATTCGTCAGGCGAATCGGGGTGAAGTGGCGCTGGAAAATACCCACCCGTTTACGCGTGAACTGTGGGGACGCAACTGGACCTATGCCCATAACGGACAGCTGAGCGGCTATAAATCGCTGGAAACCGGTAATTTCCGTCCGGTCGGCGAAACCGACAGTGAAAAAGCCTTCTGCTGGCTGCTGCATAAGCTGACCGAGCGTTATCCGCGCACGCCAGGTAATATGACGGCGGTGTTTAAATATATCGCGGCGCTGGCAGGAGAACTGCGAGAGAAGGGCGTCTTCAACATGCTATTGTCTGACGGGCGCTATGTGATGGCCTTCTGTTCGACCAACCTGTTTTGGATCACGCGTCGTGCGCCGTTTGGCGTGGCGACATTGCTGGATCAGGATGTGGAAATTGATTTTAGCTCAGAGACCACACCCAATGATGTGGTCACTGTTATTGCTACTCAGCCACTGACGGGCAACGAAACCTGGCAAAAGATTATGCCAGGCGAGTGGGCGCTATTTTGTCTCGGGGAGCGTGTAGTTTGATGCCAGCTGTGGCTGAATGACTTCGTGACTCAACGGCTTGCTGACGATATAACGGCCATCGACAACGGAAACGGTCGGTGGCTTACGCGTTTGTTCAAAGTAATCGTATCCCGGTTTTAGCTGCGACCAGAAATCTTTGTAATACGAAAACTTATGGCGCTGCATGTTCGCGTCAGTCATGCGGAACGGGTAAATGCTCACCTGAACGCTGGACTGGCCGAACACCAGAGCGCCGGTCACAAACTGGAAAATCTCATCAATACCGTTGTCGGTCATCGCATAGCAACCGACAGAAACGCAGGCGCCGTGGATCATCAGGTACTTACCTTCGTAGCCGTGCGCACGATCGTAGGCGTTAGGGAAGCCAATGTTAATGGCTTTATAAAAGCGACTGTCTGGTTTGAGTTGCCCGCGCTGAACGCTGTAGAACCCTTCCGGACTTTTAAAATCACCCTGACGCTGTTTTGGCCCTAATCCACCGGAGTAGTTACAGATCTTATAGCTGTCGAGCAGCTGATACTGTTCGCCCATCTTGACGTACAGATCGAGCGTCCGCTCTTCTTTAAAGATCTGAATATAGACAGGGGACCCCATCAATTGCTGCTTATATTCTTTGCTGATTGGCGTGGTTGGGCTGCCGCTGCTCAGCAAACCGGCAAATGAAACGCACGGCAATAAAAGCATCGCAAGAAAAAATGCGATTTTACGCATACTGCTTATTCCTTGATAAAACGATTACACACGCCAGGACGGCAAAAAGAGTCCCCAAATCAGAAAAGTCTGTATTTGGAGCGCTCACATTAGCACCAAGAGAGTTTTTCGCAAGTCTCTCGTGCGCCGTTTACACTTTAGTTTCTCTTTATACGGAAAATCGCGCAGAAAGGCAGTCAGACAGTGGCGTATTTTTTCATCGGCCTTATGTCGTAATGCCTGATGAGTGTGCTAGTTATAATGTATTGAATTTAAAGAAATAATTATTTAATAATCGAATATTAAAACGGATTGTCAGGCCATCGCGCTAGACTGCGCTGAACGTGTTTGCCTCGGTACTCTTTTTTCATGTCTTTTGTCTCTGCGTCCCGACGTATTTTGCCGGGCCTGCTGTCTTTGTGTGTTGTGTTGTCCTCACCGTCTGTCGCCAAAGTTCAGCCCCTCTTATCTGACGCCCATTTAAGCTATGCGGCGCAAATGCGCATGCGTAACCGCGCCCGGCTGCTGAAGCTGTACCACGCGCAGGTAAAAAAGCAGGCAAGTTATGTGGTGGAAGGCAATGCGCAAAGTAAAAGCGCGCTACGCCAGCAAAACAGGACGCTGATTAAGCAGCACCCGGAATGGTTTCCCGGGCCGCTTAAAGCCAGCGATCACCATTGGCAGGCGCTCGCCGAGAACGCACATTTTCTTAGCAGCGATCATTTGCACAACATCACTGAAGTGGCTATCCATCGTCTTGAGCAGCAGTTGGGAAAGCCCTATCTGTGGGGAGGTACCAATCCGGATGCCGGGTTTGACTGCAGTGGACTGATTTTTTACGCCTACAACAAAATACTGGCAGCAAAGTTGCCCCGTACGGCGAACGAAATGTATCACTATCGACGGGCAACGATTGTGGCTGATCGCGATCTTCGTCGTGGTGATCTCGTGTTCTTTCACATTCACAGTCGGGATATTGCCGATCATATGGGCGTCTATTTGGGGCAGGATCAGTTTATTGAATCACCACGCACGGGAGAAAGTATTCGGGTAAGTCATTTATCTGATGCGTTTTGGCAAGACCATTACCTCGGCGCCCGGCGTATTCTTACGGAGAATACGATTCTTTAATTCATAATCAGCAGGAGTAGCGTCATAAAAGCAAAGATCAGTACGCCGACGAAGAGCAACTCGCACAGTTCAAACAGTAAATACGTGGCGGAAGCCTGCTCTTTACGTTTCGGTCGATGTTTTTGGCGGGGGGATGTGCTCGCTTCCTCCTGCCGATGGACGAACTCCATAAACGTTAGCCATTGTCGGGAATAACGACGATGCCCCAGTTTATGAGGCACCATTTTTTCAGCCTGCTTCCGTGCCATTACATTTCAGTCCCTGTAAGTGTAATGCGATCCCATCAATTGCCTGTATTTCTTACGTAATGTAATAAAGCGACAAAGTAAGTTAAGACTTAAGTTGCCGCCCTGGGTTTACGTTAGCTCAACGCTCCCATAATGTTTAATTCCAGTTCGTCCGGTACTTCGTTATACGACAGTACTTGCAGTCCGGGTGCAAACAGCCGCGCATAGCGCGCGAGCAGAGGACGTAGCTGCGGTGCGACCAGCAGTACCGGCTCTTTACCTGCGGCTTTCATCTGTTCTTTTATCTGCGGCATAGTGGTTTGGAACTGATTAAGCATATTGGGATCGACCGGAACGCTGTCCAGCACTACTTTTCCACCTTGCTGTGCCTGATTAACCACATTCGCCAGCAAGTTCTCCAGCTCATTATTCAGCGTGTATACCGCCAGCTCATCTTTGCGCACAAACGGGTGGGTAATGCTACGGCGCAGCGCGAGGCGGATATCTGCGGTTAACAAAATATGATCCTTGGTAACGGCACTACTGGCGACCAGTACAGTGGCGATCGTGACGATATCGCGCAATGAAACACCGTCAATAAGCAGTGCCCGGTACACCTTCAACAGCTGGCTATAGTTCAATGCAGCACTGAGATCTTCAGCCAGCCGCGGTGCCATCGAGGAGAGGCGATTGTGCAATTGTGTAATATCGTCGTAGTTAAACAGGTCAGGGATGTAGTTGCGGATGACTTTATTCACATGTGTCGCAATCACACTGGCGCTATCGATAACCTGATAACCCATATTGAGCGCTTTTGCTTTCTGCGCCGGTTGAATCCAGGTGACGGGCATCCCGTAAGCCGGATCGTTACCTAACACACCATCAATCTCGCCATAGGTCTCACTGGAGGGGAGCGCCATCAGCTTATCTGCGGGGATATCTGCTTCATCGGCTTTGATTCCGTTGATAAAAATGGCGTACTGCGTGGGTTTCAGCCTGAAGTTTTCGCGAATACGAATTTCTGGTAGCAACACGCCGTTGTTATCGGAGATAACTTGCCGTACGCCGCGAATGCGCTGGGTCAGCGGATTGCCTTTCGATTTATCCACCAGCGACACCAGCTTGTAGCCCAGACTCAGGCTAATGGGTTCAATCAGCGGAATAGTCTCCCAACTGACCTGCAGTTCGCTGGTTTCGGCGATGGCTTTGCTCAGCGTTTCGAGACTCTTCTCTTCAGTTTCTGCGACTTTCGGTCGTTTGCTCATACGCCAGGCGGTAAACCCGAGCAGCCCGCTGAAAATCAGAAACGGGAAGTGCGGCATCCCTGGTACCACCGCCAGCACGAACATAATGCTGGTGGCGGTATACAGCACGGAAGGGCTGGCCAACAGTTGTGTGCGAACGTCGGAAGCAATATCGCCATTATCGCTGACGCGCGTCACGATGATTGCCGCAGCCGTCGATAGCAGCAGAGACGGGATTTGCGCGACCAGGCCGTCACCGATGGTCATCAACACGTATTGCTGGAAGGCCGCCTCGGCACTTAAATCGTATTTAAAGATTCCGATGCAGACACCGCCAATCAGGTTGATCGCCAGTATCATCATCCCGGCGATGGCATCCCCGCGTACGAATTTTGATGCGCCGTCCATTGCACCGTAGAAATCGGCCTCGCTGGCGACATCTTTACGGCGAGTCTGCGCCTGTTGCTGGTTGATAAGCCCGGCATTCAGATCGGCATCGATCGCCATCTGCTTACCGGGCATGGCGTCCAGCGTAAAGCGGGCAGAAACCTCGGAGATTCGCTCTGCGCCTTTGGTTACCACAATGAAGTTGATTGTAAACAGCGTCAGTAAATCAGAACGAGAAAACATCGTGGCGGCCTTGCATGGTCAATCCATCTTTAACGGCGGTGGGCTTGCGCCACTGAATAAGATTGGCAAGCAACCTCTACCTTCTACGACGAAAAATCAAAGTATTACCCGCGCGAATCTGGATAAAGAGAAGACCGCTGCACCGAAAGAGACGGCAACGGTGAGCGCAGAAACAGAAAAGAAAGCGCGTGATGTGAATGAGAAAACGGCCCTGTTAAAGAAAAAATCGGCGAGCGAGTTGGGTGAGTTGGCAACCGACATTAGCGTGATTGCCAGGAATGCGCATATGGAAGCCAACCTGGAGATGGAGATTGTGCCCCAGGGGCTACGCGTATTGATTAAAGACGACCAGAACCGGAATATGTTTGAACGGGGTAGCGCCAGAATTACGCCCTTTTTTAACGCGCTGCTGGTTGAACTGGCCCCGGTGTTTGATTCGCTGGACAACAAACTCATCATCACCGGGCATACGGACGCGATGAGTTACAAGAGCAATCTCTATAACAACTGGAATCTCTCCGGCGACCGTGCACTGTCGGCCCGTCGTGTGCTGGAGGATGCCGGAATGCCTCAGAGTAAAGTGATGCAGGTTAGCGCGATGGCCGATCAAATGCTGCTGGATGCCAAGAATCCTGAAAGTGCAGGTAACCGGCGCATTGAGATCATGGTGTTGACGCAAAGTGCCTCTGACACGCTGTATCAATATTTTGGCCAGCACGGAGAGAAAATTGTGCAGCCGCTGGTAAGCAAGCTGGATAAACAAAAGAAGGTGATGTCTTTGCGCCAACAACCTGCTCCCGTCGTTCATTAAGGGGTTTTTCGCCCTTCACATCATGGGGGGCATAATCCCGTCTGGCATTCATCATGGGTTTGTCATTTTTCGGGACGGGTGCAGGCTTCTCATAATATAAAAATACTGTATACTTAAACAGTATTGTGGGAGGCGAGCGATGCGCAAAATCATACATGTCGATATGGACTGCTTTTTCGCGGCGGTGGAAATGCGTGATAACCCGGCCCTGTGCGACATCCCCATTGCTATTGGTGGCAGTCGCGAACGCCGGGGAGTCATCAGCACCGCCAATTACCCGGCACGAAAGTTTGGTGTGCGTAGCGCAATGCCTACGGGTATGGCGCTAAAACTGTGCCCGCATCTCACCTTATTACCCGGCCGTTACGACGCATATAAAGAGGCCTCTCGCCAGATTCAGGCCATCTTCTCTCGCTACACTTCGCTCATCGAACCCCTTTCGCTGGATGAAGCCTATCTTGATGTGACCGACAGTCCGCACTGCCACGGCTCGGCCACGCTGATAGCACAAGAGATCCGTCAGACGATTTTCAACGAACTACAGCTAACCGCTTCTGCGGGGGTTGCTCCGGTTAAATTTCTGGCCAAAATCGCCTCCGACCTGAATAAACCCAACGGGCAATATGTGATTACTCCCGCGGATGTTCCCGAATTCCTCAGAACGTTACCGTTGGGGAAAATACCCGGCGTCGGCAAAGTCTCTGCCGCGAAACTGGAATCGATGGGATTGCGGACCTGTGAAGATGTTCAAAAATACGATCTGGCCCTGCTGCTTAAGCGGTTTGGTAAGTTTGGTCGTGTGCTGTGGGAACGTAGTCAGGGTATTGATGAACGCGATGTGAATAACGACAGGCTGCGAAAGTCAGTCGGTGTCGAGCGCACGCTGGCGGAAGATATTCATGAATGGTCGGAGTGTGAGGCGATTATTGAGCGACTCTACCCGGAACTGGAGCGGCGGCTGGCAAAGGTTAAACCTGATCTCTTCATCGCCCGTCAGGGGGTGAAGTTAAAGTTTAATGATTTTCAGCAGACGACGCAGGAACACGTCTGGCCGCGCTTAAATAAAGAGGATCTGATCGCGACGGCGCGCAATACCTGGAATGAACGTCGGGGAGGGCGCGGGGTAAGGCTGGTGGGATTACACGTAACGCTGCTGGATCCGCAGATGGAAAGACAGCTACTGTTGGGGATTTGACGCTAACGTATTGCCGGATGGCGGCGTAAATGCCTTATCCGGCCTACAAATCAGCGTGCAGGCCGGATGGCGACGTAAATGCCTTATCCGGCCTACAAATCAGCGCGTAGGCCGGATAAGCGCAGCGCCATCCGGCATTTATTGCAGAGACTTACTTCGCGGGAATAGACTTCAGCAGCTCGGTCAGAAGCGTCCAGTAATGACCGACGCTTTCAATATGAACCTGCTCATCCGGAGAGTGCGGACCGGTGATAGTCGGCCCAATGGAAACCATGTCCATATCCGGATACGGTTTCTTGAACAGACCGCATTCCAGACCTGCGTGGATAATCTGGATATTCGGCGTCTTGTTGAACAGACGCTGATAGGTTTCACGCACCAGGTGCATAACCGGTGAGTTTGCATCCGGCTGCCAGCCAGGATACGCACCTTTGGCTTCCGTTTTCGCGCCAGCCAGCTTGCCCAGGGAATCCAGCATGCTTACCACGTAGTCTTTACCGCTGTCGATCAGCGAACGAACCAGGCAGTGAATCTGTACATTATCGTCAGTCATGGTCACAACGCCAACGTTCAGCGAGGTTTCTACAACGCCTTTTGCCACGTCGGAATTGCGGATTACACCGTTTGGCGTGGCGTTCAGCAGACGAATGAAGCTATCGCGAGACTGGGTAGTCAGTGCGGCTTTGTCGTTGCTGACGGCATCCAGCAGCAGCGCCAGATTCTTCTCTTTTGCTTCCAGCTCGTTTTTCAGGATCTCCTGATACGTGCTGACCAACGCTTTTAACGCATCAACTTTATCGGCAGCAACGGCGAGGGTCGCAAAGGCTTCGCGTGGAATAGCGTTACGCAGCGTACCGCCGTTGAAGTCAACCAGACGCAGATCCAGTTCCTGGGCGTGGCCTGCCAGGAAGCGTACCAGCAGCTTGTTGGCATTACCGAGGCCAACGTGGATTTCGCCACCGGAGTGACCGCCTTTCAGGCCTTTTAAGGTCAGCTTAAAGTTCTGGAAGCCAGCAGGAATAGCTTCACGGGACAGCGGCAGGTTAGAGGTGAAGTCGATACCCCCTGCGCAACCCATGTAGATCTCACCTTCTTCTTCAGAGTCGGTGTTGATCAGGATATCAGCCTGCAGCCAGTTCGCCTGCAGACCAAATGCGCCGTCCATGCCCGCTTCTTCGGTCATGGTCAGCAGCACTTCCAGCGGACCGTGTACCACGTTGTCATCAGCCAGTACCGCCAGCGCAGACGCCATACCGATACCGTTATCTGCACCCAGCGTGGTACCACGGGCTTTTACCCATTCGCCATCAATATACGGCTGGATCGGATCTTTGGTGAAGTCGTGCACGGTGTCGTTATTTTTTTGCGGGACCATATCCAGGTGCGCCTGCAAAACAACCGGCTTGCGATTTTCCATTCCTGCAGTAGCGGGTTTACGAATCAGGATATTACCAACCTGATCGCGCTCGACGTGGAAACCTTTCTCCTGGGCCCAGCTCAGAATGTGTTCAGCGAGTTGCTCTTCATGGTAGGACGGATGAGGAATAGAACAGATTTTGGCAAAAATATCCCACAGCGGTTGCGGGGATAACTGAGACAGTTCAGACACGTTGAGTCTCCTTGGCGATGTCCTACAAAATTGACTTGCAGGCCACGGGGTTAGCGGAATTAAAAACACCACAAGTCAGGCTTGCGCGATGCGATTGAGAATACCACTTTCTTCGCCGACGGCTAGTATAAAGCATGCAAAAAGAGGCGCGGATTCCGCGAAACACTGGTTTTTAGTGCGTCAGGTCTCTATAATCTCGCGCAACCTGGTTCACCCTCAATTTATTAATTAGCCGTAGATAAACAGGCTGGGACACTTCACATGAGCGAAAAATACGTCGTCACCTGGGACATGTTGCAAGTCCATGCACGTAAACTGGCAAGCCGCCTGATGCCTTCTGAACAATGGAAAGGCATTATTGCCGTTAGCCGTGGTGGTCTGGTGCCGGGCGCATTGCTGGCGCGTGAATTGGGCATTCGTCATGTCGATACCGTATGCATCTCCAGCTACGATCACGACAATCAGCGCGAACTGAAAGTGCTGAAGCGTGCGGAAGGTGACGGTGAAGGTTTCATCGTGATCGATGACCTGGTAGACACCGGTGGTACCGCCGTTGCTATCCGCGAAATGTATCCTAAAGCGCATTTCGTCACTATCTTCGCTAAGCCGGCAGGTCGCCCGCTGGTGAATGACTATGTGGTTGATATCCCGCAGGATACCTGGATTGAGCAGCCGTGGGATATGGGCGTGGTATTTGTTCCGCCGATCTCTGGTCGCTAATCTAAAAAGTTTTCAACGCCCGCACTGCCGGGCGTTGTTCTTTTTGTGCGGTGTCAGGTTACACTATGCCTTAGTGAGTACTCATGGAGGCCGTAATCATGTCGCAGGCTAACCTCAGCGAAGTTCTGTTTAAACCCCGCTTCAAACATCCTGAAACATCAACGTTGGTTCGTCGTTTTAACCACGGCGCGCAACCGTCTGTGCAGTCCGCTCTGGATGGCAAAACAATCCCGCACTGGTATCGCATGGTGAATCGCCTGATGTGGATCTGGCGTGGGGTCGATCCGCGTGAAATCCTTGAAGTGCAGGCGCGTATCGTCATGAGCGAAGCCGAACGCACGGATAAAGAGCTCTACGATACGGTCATTGGCTATCGTGGTGGGAACTGGATCTACGAGTGGGCGAAGCAGGCGATGGACTGGCAACAGAAAGCGTCTATGGAAGAGGACCCGCAGGTGAGTGGTCGCCACTGGCTGCATGCCTCCACGCTGTACAACATTGCAGCATACCCGCATTTAAAAGGTGATGAGCTGGCAGAACAGGCGCAGGCCCTGGCCAACCGCGCTTACGAAGAGGCGGCCCAACGACTGCCAGGTACGCTGCGCGAGATGGAATTTGCCGTTGCCGGCGGTGCGCCGGTAACCGGTTTCCTGCACATGCCAAAAGGCGACGGCCCGTTCCCGACAGTGCTGATGTGCGGCGGCTTGGATTCCATGCAAACCGACTACTACACCCTGTATGAGCGCTATTTCGCTCCGCGTGGTATTGCCATGCTGACGCTGGATATGCCTTCGGTCGGATTCTCGTCAAAATGGAAATTGACCCAGGATTCCAGCCTGCTGCATCAACATGTATTAAAAGCGCTGCCAAATATTCCCTGGGTTGATCATACCCGTGTGGCAGCATTCGGTTTTCGCTTTGGCGCTAACGTCGCAGTACGCCTGGCCTATCTTGAATCGTCGCGCCTGAAAGCTGTGGCCTGTCTGGGACCGGTGGTCCATGCGCTGCTTAGCGACCCACAGCGTCAGGCTTCAGTACCGGAAATGTATCTTGACGTTCTGGCCAGCCGTCTGGGGATGCACGATGCGTCCGATGAAGCGCTGCGCGTCGAGCTAAACCGCTATTCATTAAAGGTACAAGGGCTGCTGGGCCGTCGCTGTCCAACGCCAATGCTCTCGGGGTTCTGGAAAAACGATCCGTTTAGTCCGGAAGAGGAGTCTCGCTTAATTACTTCGTCATCTTCTGACGGTAAGCTGCTGGAGGTTCCGTTCAACCCGGTGTATCGCAATTTTGACAAAGCGCTGCAAGAAATTACCGGGTGGATCAATCATAGATTGTGTTAATAGATTGCTAAATTTTATTGGTTTGGTAAAACAGTTGCTTCACCTAAGGAGATCGCAATGACGTTACCGAGTGGACACCCGAAAAGCAGATTGATCAAAAAATTCACCGCGCTTGGCCCATACATCCGCGAAGGGCAGTGCGAAGATAATCGATTCTTTTTCGATTGTCTGGCTGTTTGCGTCAATGTGAAACCGGCGCCAGAGAAACGTGAATTTTGGGGCTGGTGGATGGAGCTGGAAGCGCAGGAAAAACGCTTTACGTACAGCTACCAGTTTGGTTTGTTCGATAAAGACGGCAACTGGACCGCTGTGCCGATTAAAGAGACTGAAGTGGTAGAGCGACTGGAATACACCTTACGCGAGTTTCATGAAAAGTTGCGTGGGTTGTTAACGACGCTGAATCTGGCGCTGGAGCCTGCTGACGACTTTAAGGATGAGCCGGTTAAATTAACGGCATAATGAACAGAAAAAAGCCGGATGGCGGCGCAACCTCATCCGGCTTTTTTTATGCTATATCAAAACTGGTAGACCATACCCACCGCGACGATATCATCATCGTTGATGCCCAGCTTATTATTGCTATCCAGTTGGTTGATTTTATAATCAACAAAGGCCGACATATTTTTGTTGAAATAATAGGTCGCGCCCACGTCGATATAATTCACCAGATCCTCATCGCCTACGCCTTCAATATCTTTGCCTTTTGACAGCACATAACCCAGAGATGGACGCAGACCAAAGTCAAACTGGTACTGAGCGACCACTTCGAAGTTCTGAGTTTTGTTAGCAAAGCCACCGGAAATAGGTGTCATATTGCGTGTTTCAGAATAGAACGTTGCCAGATAAATATCATTGGCATCATATTTTAAACCTGTCGCCCAGGATTCTGCTTTATCGCCAGTACCCCGGTTTTGCAGGTTCTGCTGATTGGTACGGTCAGAGTTGGTATACGCACCACTGATAGCGAAATCGCTGCCGCCAAAGTCATACGTCACGGAGGTACCAAAGCCGTCGCCGTTCTGTTTTTTCACATCGCGATCCTGGTTTTTGCCCTGATATTGCAGGGTAAGATCCAGACCATCAACGACGCCGAAGAAGTCGGTATTACGGTAGGTGGCCAGGCCGCTGGCACGTTTGGTCATAAAGTTATCGGTCTGTGCGGAAGAGTCACCGCCGAATTCCGGGAACATATCCGTCCACGCTTCCACGTCATACAGCGCACCCAGGTTACGACCATAATCAAACGAGCCAAAATCTTTTAATTTCACACCGGCGAAAGCCAGACGTGTTTTTTGCTGATTGGTTTCGTTTTCCGCTTTATTTCCTGCGAACTCAGCTTCCCAACGACCATAACCGGTCAGTTGATCGTTAATTTGCGTTTCGCCTTTAAAACCTAAGCGGATATAGCTCTGGTCGCCGTCTTTGCTGTCATAATCAGTCATGTAGTGCATCGCTTTGACTTTGCCATACAAGTCCAGTTTATTACTGTTCTTGTTATAGACTTCTGCCGCCTGTACGGACGCCGATGCAACAATTCCCATCACCACTAATGCCAGAGTGCTCTTTTTCATTTTCATTCCTGATTTAAAGTACGCGCTAATATTTACTGGGTGTGATCCCCGTTAAAAGACAGGAAGGTTTTTAACGTCTGGCAATGAACGTTTTATGACAAAGTAAGAATATTTTTAAAAAAGAATGTTTTTTTGTGTCTGTAATAAATGCGTCAAAATCTGCCGCTACGCTTGCTGATCCTGCGCAATAAAATTTCATGCTTTGTGCGCTGGCTGTTGGCAACCGGAGCCAGTCCTGCTAAAACGTTCGTTTGATATCATTTTCCCCAATTTTGAATGGCAGAGAATCATGAGTGACAGCCAGACGCTGGTGGTAAAACTTGGCACCAGTGTGTTAACGGGCGGATCGCGCCGCCTGAACCGCGCCCATATCGTCGAACTGGTTCGCCAGTGCGCGCAGCTCCATGCCGCAGGGCATCGTATTGTTATCGTTACCTCGGGCGCGATTGCTGCCGGGCGCGAGCATCTTGGTTACCCTGAACTCCCGGCGACGATAGCGTCGAAACAACTGTTGGCGGCGGTAGGGCAGAGTCGATTGATTCAACTATGGGAACAGCTGTTCTCAATTTACGGTATTCATATCGGCCAGATGCTGCTGACGCGTGCGGATATGGAAGACAGAGAGCGCTTCCTTAATGCCCGCGATACGTTGCGTGCGCTGCTGGATAACAACATTGTTCCCGTCATCAATGAGAACGACGCAGTGGCGACGGCTGAAATTAAAGTCGGTGATAACGACAACCTTTCGGCGCTGGCGGCGATCCTGGCGGGTGCCGATAAGCTGCTGCTGTTGACCGATCAACAAGGTCTGTTTACTGCCGATCCGCGTACTAACCCGCAGGCGGAACTGATCAAAGATGTTCACGGTATTGATGATGCGCTGCGCGCCATTGCCGGGGACAGCGTCTCTGGTCTGGGAACCGGGGGGATGGGAACTAAATTACAGGCTGCCGACGTGGCTTGCCGCGCGGGTATCGACACCATTATTGCCGCAGGCAGCAAGCCGGGCGTCATTGGTGATGTGATGGAAGGTGTTTCCGTCGGTACACGTTTTCATGCGCAGGCTTCTCCGTTGGAAAACCGTAAACGCTGGATTTTCGGTGCTCCGCCTGCCGGGGAGATTACCGTCGATGAGGGTGCTACCGCGGCGATTCTGGAGCGCGGCAGTTCATTGCTGCCAAAAGGCATTAAAAGCGTGACAGGCGACTTTTCTCGTGGTGAAGTGATCCGCATCTGCAACCTCGAAGGGCGTGATATTGCCCACGGCGTCACGCGCTATAATAGTGACGCGTTACGCCGTATTGCCGGGCACCACTCACAACAGATTGACACTATTCTTGGCTATGAATATGGCCCGGTTGCTGTCCATCGCGACGATATGATTACCCGTTAAGGAACAGGCATATGCTGGAACAAATGGGCATTGCTGCCAAAGCTGCGTCGTATAAGCTGGCGCTACTCTCCAGCCGCGAAAAAAACCGCGTGCTGGAAACCATTGCTGATGAGCTGGAAGCGCAAACGGAAAGTATCCTCAGCGCGAACGCACAGGATGTTGAACAGGCGCGTGAAAATGGCCTGAGCGAAGCGATGCTTGATCGCCTTGCACTGACCCCGGCACGCCTGAAAGCCATCGCTGACGACGTGCGTCAGGTGTGTAATCTCGCTGACCCGGTAGGGCAGGTGATTGACGGCGGTCTACTGGATAGCGGTCTGCGTCTGGAGCGTCGCCGCGTGCCGCTGGGCGTGATTGGCGTGATTTATGAAGCGCGTCCAAACGTCACCGTTGATGTGGCTTCGCTGTGCCTGAAAACGGGCAATGCGGCGATTCTACGTGGTGGAAAAGAGACGTACCGGACGAACGCCGCCACTGTTGCCGTGATCCAGCATGCGCTGCAAGCCTGTGGTTTACCGGCTGCTGCGGTGCAGTCGATTGATAACCCGGATCGTGCGCTGGTCACTGAAATGCTGCGGATGGATAAGTACATCGATATGCTGATCCCTCGCGGTGGCGCAGGGCTGCACAAGCTGTGTCGTGAACAGTCGACTATCCCGGTTATCACCGGTGGTATTGGCGTATGTCATATCTATGTAGATGATACGGCTGAGATCGCCCCGGCGCTGAAGATTATCGTCAACGCCAAAACCCAGCGCCCGAGCACGTGTAACACTGTCGAGACACTGTTGGTGAATCAGAGTATCGCTGAGCGCTTCCTGCCTGCACTAAGCCAGCAAATGGCAGAAAGCGGCGTGACGCTTCATGCAGATGATGCCGCACTAGCCGTGTTGCAGGCCGGACCGGCAAACGTCGTGGCGGTAAAAGCGGAACAGTATGACGATGAGTTTTTGTCGCTGGATCTGAACGTGAAGATTGTTGCCGACCTGGATGATGCCATTGCTCATATTCGTGAGCATGGTACTCAGCATTCCGATGCGATTCTGACGCGTACGCTGCGCAACGCCGATCGTTTTGTGAATGAAGTCGATTCTTCCGCCGTGTACGTAAACGCCTCGACCCGTTTTACCGATGGCGGTCAGTTTGGGCTCGGTGCGGAAGTCGCCGTGAGCACGCAAAAATTACACGCGCGTGGCCCAATGGGGCTGGAAGCACTGACCACTTACAAGTGGATTGGCTTTGGTGACGACACGATTCGTGCGTAATTGAAACCGGGTGATGCAAAAATAGGCGTTTGATTCACAAGGCCATTGACGCATCGCCCGGTTAGTTTTAACCTTCTACCCCGTGTTCGCATTCGTGGACATGTCCTTATCAGGGCCGATATAGCTCAGTTGGTAGAGCAGCGCATTCGTAATGCGAAGGTCGTAGGTTCGACTCCTATTATCGGCACCAGTAACCACGCGGCCTCACGCGATATTCACCAAGTCTGCAAACGTGCCTTGTGCCATATTTGTGCCATTTCCTGCCAGAAATGAGTCAATTTGCATCGCATGTTGCGTCAGGTGATTCGGTGCTAAGTGAGCATAGCGCTGAACCATTTCAATGCTCTCCCAACCTCCCATTTCCTGAAGCGCTGATAACGGAACGCCGGACTGCACAAGCCAGCTTGCCCAGGTGTGCCGCAAATCATGGAAACGGAAGTTTTCAATTCCGGCTCTTCTTAACGCAGCCCTCCACGCTGTGTTAGCATCGCTCCTCATCTTCCTGACCTCTTTAGTCCTGGTTCCATCCGGACGAACAGATGATTCAGTGTGAACGAACACCCACCGATTGTGCTTTCCTACCTGATCGCGTAATACCCTGCATGCAGAATCATTAAGGGCGACCCCAATCGCCCTGCCTGCTTTTGCATCCTCCGGGTGTATCCACGCAACCTTCCTTTGCATGTCTATCTGAGACCATTCCAGATCCGTTATGTTGGATCGCCTCAATCCCGTTGCCAGAGCAAAAACAACCACCGGCTTAAAGTGGTCAGGCAATTCACGTATTAATGACTGCGCCTCATCTTTTGTCAGCCATCGAATACGTTTGTTCTTTGGAACGGGGCATTTTATATTCGGCGCTTTGGCTATCCATCGCCATTCGTTAGCCGCACATCTGAGCAAAGCCCGAATGAAAGCAAGGTGTGTTGTTCTGGTTGCCTGTGCTGCTGGCTTTTCCTTGTACTCTGGAACAGGCTTACCCATCCTGAGACAACTATCCCGTCGTGACTCCCAGTTAAGTCTGTGCTTCCTGTTTACCATTCCACTGGCGGCTGAGAGAATTTTATCCTCTGTAATCTCGGACAGGTCCATTCCCCGGAAATGCATAAGCCAGAATCCGATCCGGCTTTTATCATCGTCCAGGCTCTTCTTATGCTGCTTCTCGTTCAGCCAGCGCACACATGCTTCATCAAAAGTGTGCGCCTTATATTCCCCCATCTTGTCTACACGCCACGCTTCAGCTTTTAGCTGATCATGGAGTTCCTGCGCTTGCCTTTTGTCCGTTGTGCCAAGAGACCGTCTAATTCTGACGCCACCAGGCGTAACGAAGTCGCAGTGCCACGTACCGGCACGTTGTTTGATTGACATGCTTTACCCTCCTGCACATCAACCGCATTCACCGGCTGATTGTGGATCGTGTTCTTCAGCGCTGCAATGCAATCTGTCTTGCAGATGAGATATGGACTTTTCTTTTTAGCGGGATTTTTACGGGTAGCGGCGAGTCTTCCAGACTTTATCCATTCGGCTACAGTCCCTTCACTGACGCGCAGGAAGTTCGCCGCCTCGTCGCGGGTGAAAATTATTTCTTCCATCGGATACTCCAGGCAAAAAGAACCCGGCACTGTGGCCGGGTGCAGAGTTGTTTATCTGACTTCGATATCAGGAATAATTACTGATGGTTTGAATGTCACACGGTAGTGATTGACGCTGGCGTTTGTTCCGCTCAAATCCTCCATAAACCATGTGACGTTATCTGACAGGCCAAGCATGTGCTTTTTGTATATACCTGGACCCGTTTTGCAAATTACTCCCAGCGTCCGATAGGTGCTGGTATTGTCTTTCGAACATAAGCCGGTAATTTCCAGTATGAATTCACCGGTGATGCCGTTATAGAAGACAAAGCGGCGCTGAGATTCAAAGTTATCTGCAGCCTTACTAACGTTACGACTGGCTACGTCAGCATCATTGACATCACATGCCGAAAGCGCCAGAACGCTCAGCAATAGCAATCCTTTCTTCATTGGTTCACCTGTAAAAGAATGCCCTCACACTGGAGGGAAAATGGGGGATAGCGTGGCAGTGCATTCGCACCCGATAGCCAGCTCATAACTGGCTATCAGTTGCGTCAGTGGAAGCTAATGCAGCCATTGTTCGAGGCCATCTCCATGGCTGACTGCCAGTGCTGGTACTGTTTGAAGAATTGGCTGCCGATTTCTTCAGCCTTGTCATGGAAAAACTTAAAATCAGACAGTAATTTCGTCGCAACAGATGTGCCAATAAATCCTTCGGAATCGCTAAAGTTGATTAATTCATAGAATGGGCCGCTGTCGGAATTGAGCACGCCGCCGAAATGGTTGGATTCTTTCCCGAATCCATTCTCATATTCGCCAATCGGGTAGCCGGCCATTTCCGCGAGCTCATTGCGCCACCAGTAATAGCCGCCATAACCTACGCCGTGACCTGTGCAGTCTTCATATGTGTAAACGCCCCCATCGACAAGCTCATCCGCACGCCCCGGGAAGCCTGGATTTTTCCAGACGTGGAAATAGTGCTGCTCTACCTCTTCGCCACTGCTGTTATAGATGGCATCGCCATCCTCATTCAGATGAGCTTCCAGGTGTTTTATGTTGCTGTACGCAGTGATATCTAATCCCATAATCTCTCCTCATGCCGCCCGCATAGCGCGGAGGCGTTTTAAGTGTTCTGCTGTTTCAATTTCTTCGGCGAACCGCTCGGCCTGTGCTTTGGTAAGCGGCTCGAACTCTGCCTGAAAGCGGCCCATACTGGCGATGCAGGTGCGACCGTTTCTGATGTAGTGGATGACTTCGTGAGTAGCGCGGATGATTTTGCAGGGGGCACCGTGGAGGTCGGCATACCAGGTATTAGGCTGGATTATCCTGAACATTGTATTGCTCCCGAAGCATGAGGAACACAATCATTGCTCCGCGTAGCGGGTTTGACTGATACTGAATGCGACATTCATCGAACTGGTCAACAGCGTTCCACCACTCAGAACTGGCATCTTCAGCGCAATCCCAAACCAGACTGATGCGATTCTTCAGGATGATCGGTCCGGCATCCTCCCAGCACAAAGTTGGTGCGTATTGCTCCCATGGATTTTCACCATCACTCACCCAAACGGTATGCGGCCTGAGTTCGTGATACTTGCTCGTCATGCCAGTGGACTTGCTATCGTCAATTTCCTGAACCTGTAACCCTTCTGCGATAGCGACGCGCTTGTTTATCTCAAAGTCACTCAACTTGCTGTAATCCATCACTCACCCTCGCAGTGTTTGCATATAGGCCACATCACATCACCTCCGGTTAAGAGATTCGATTAATGACGCATTCTGTTTTTTAAGTTTGCACATCTCGCACAACTGAATGGCTCCTTCATTTGGATTCCAGTTAACGTTGTTAACCCGATCCCCGCACCGCAAGTCACTTCCATTAGGGTTCAGTTGAACCCTGCACCCAATTTCTTCATCTTTGTATCGCATCACACCCTCCCAATCTTCTTACGCAATTCCATATTGCTCTGGCAATCAACGCACATCGTGCATCCCGGATAAAGCCCTCTACCAAGCTCGGAAATCAATTACAGGATTATTCGGAAGGGGTTATCGCTGGCACTGGTCCTATGAGATCAGCGCAACAAGACGCTAGAACTAGGCTTGTTAATCGATTCACAGAAAACTATGGAGATTATGATCCATCAGTGGTTGTTGACAGTCTAAGGTCAGGTATTGCAAGAGAAAAATCTTTAGCCAAGGTAAAACTAAGCGAGCTATCTAGTAAAATGGTTGGCAAGCCGGTTGATACAAGTGGCTCCATAAGAGCTATCGACGGTGCAATAAACGAACTTGGAAGGCTTAAAGGTGTTTCTGATACTCAAACCATTTCTGCACTTAATGATTATAAGAAGGCTATTCAGGAAACATCTGGCGGAGATGATGCATTTGAGTTGCTTGATAAGCTAAGGACTCAATTCCGCATTGATGTCAAAGGAGATCGCGCAGTTCTTCCGTCACAGTCACAATCGATGGTAGACAGAGTATACAACTCGCTAACCAACAGCCTTAACAAATCTATAGCGAAAGGTCTTAGCCCAAAAGACGCTTCAGCATGGAGAGCAGGAAAGGCTGACTATGCAAAAATGGCAACAGATGCAACTCAGACACGCCTTAAAAATGTCCTAAACAAAGGAGATTTGACACCTGAGGCTGTGAACACCATTGTTTATGGGCAGTATGGTTCAGATATAGCTCGATTGTATGGAAAACTAGATCCAAAAGGCAAGGATATGCTAAGGGCGGCATATATCAGCAAAATAGCAGCCAAAGCAGGTGATAGCCCTCAGAGAATGATGACTGAGCTCGGCAAGTTGCAGAAACAAGCAAATGGTCAAGTTTTTAAAACTGTATTCGGGGGGAAGAGCGGAAAAGAGATAGAAGGGATGCTTTCAATTCTTGAAGCTACGAAAAGAGCATCTGAGGCCAATGTGGTAACAAAAACAGGTATGACATTGGCGCCATTGGTTAGAGTCATTGGAAACTTAAAAACCGGAGGTGCTCTCTTGGCTGGTGAAACAGGAATTGGTCTTATGTCTAGGGTTTATGAAAGCCCCATGGCAAGGAATGCGCTTTTGCGGCTGGCAAACACTAAAGCAGGTACGCCCTCATATGAAAGGGCGTTAAATCAGGCGGCTATTGCGCTTAGACCGCTACTGGCTAACCAGGCAACACAGCAGTGACAAATCGCCATGGATGGCGATTAGATGAAAACTTTAATGGTCAACAAAACCAAACAAATTGAGATAACTGTTAAGTAGGTTACCATTTGCTTGCCTACTCTTAAATTAGTAGAAAGAGAATCACCTATTGATTTTATTGATGCATCGAGGTCTTTTAACTCCACCTTGTCATCATCATCGCTGAATATGTCGATTTCATCAGGTTCGGGATCACTTTTAGCATGTTTCTCGCTTGGTGACTTGGATGACGAGACTCGAGTAAGCATTACAAAGTTCTCATCATCGTTTTTTGGCTTGATGACATATGTGGTGGGCCAAACGCCAGCCATGCTATCCAGCCAACTAGCGTAAGCTGGAAAACATATCCCTAGGTCGATAAAGTTATCACCACCACTAAATCTTTCGAATATCCGAGAGAAGCTTTCAGAGTCTAGGTTCAAAGATATGGAAAGTGTGTTATCACCTTGCTTGAATGGGTATTCTCTTTTTTCATTCTCGTCATCAAAATAAAATTCTCCGCAATAAATATTTGGCTTATCACCATCGGTGATTTCACGGATTGAGACTTGAATAGCAGGCGGGCTAACCGCCATCATCATTCCGTCTTTGTTAGTTATGCAATAAAGGCGATCTGAAACCGAATTCATATCAATGTTTGCTTTTATGTACCGACTTAAGGAAATCGATTTTTCAAACATTTCAATGTGGTGTGTGTAATCTCCACGCTTCAATGGTTCAACATCAAACTTATGCCTAGAAACACCACAACTTGTGACAGCTACAACATCACTAGATGACATGGATAAAGACGCCATCCTGTATTCATAATCTGGATGTGTGGCATCATTTTTAACGCTATCCTCCGAGGTTAGGCCGCCCTTGTCATCAACCATTATCGCGCTACCAAATATCATGCTATCCCCCTTTGTTTTCCTAACTCTACCACGGAGATACTGCAACGTTAACCATAGCCCGGCATAGTCCGGGTTTTTTGTACCTGCAATAAACCAACCGCGCATCACACGCGCACGTTATAATCCTAGAGCCTACAGAAAGCGAGCCTGAGAGTTAGTTGTACTCTGGGGCGGCTATCTCTGTGTGACAGGCTCACTTTCTATAGGTAAACCCCATGCGATATCCAACCGTATCAGTAAACGGCGTTTCCGTTCGTGTTGACGACGAAGGGCGCTATAGCCTGAATGATCTCCATGCGGCAGCAGTGGCGAACGGTGAGGCATCCGAGTCTCAAAGGCCATCCGTATTCCTCCGTAGTGCCCAGATCAAACGTTTCGTAAAAGCGCTAAAATCCAAAGCACTAAAAAGTGCTTCGGAACAAAATCAACCACTTAATGTAATAAAAGGTGGTGATCAAAGTGGCGCATGGGGAGTAGAGTTGCTTGCCATCCGTTATGCAGCATGGATTAAGCCTGAATTTGAGATAGAAGTTTATGAGGTGTTCAGGACCGTGATACGTCTCGGCATTAGTGCAATGTCACGCCTGAACAAAATCGACCACATCATCAATACCGAAACCAAGCAGATCAGCCAGTGCGCCAGTCAGATGGCGAAGTGGGGTGTAGGTGGTCGCAAGCAACTATTGCAGGCTGCGAGATCGCGTGTTGTTGATGAAGTGCAGATGTACTTGCCGGGAATCGCGTGAAGAAATGCCCGGTTCGCCGGGCTATTTTTTTCGATAGAAATCTTTTAGCTTTTCGAATACTAGTTCTTGAATCTCTCTGGATACGATGTCAGCTTGGCGTTCCGCATCATCCCTGTATCCGATTACTGGCGTAGGCTTTTCAAGTGAATCAGCCACTATCTGCACTAGCTCTGCATTTAGTGACCTTCCGTTTGCCTTTGCCCTCTGCTTAACCTTTTCTTTCAGCTCGTAGGGTAGCCTGAGGTTAAATTGCGGGTCATCTCTTCCCATTTTTGATGCCTCACTTTTGTAAGTGGATCGGCATCATATGATCTACTGGTTGTATCCACAATAAGACCACCGTGGTCCTATGTTAATGATTAATCACAATTTACCGCAGCTCGCCTGTGGGGATTACTTGCGCCTGGAGCACAGTAAATGTCAGATATCACTGCAAATGTCGTAGTAAGCATGCCTTCACAGTTATTCACTATGCCGCGCTCATTCAAGGCTGTAGCAAATGGTAAAATTTACATCGGCCAGATTGATACCGACCCGGTTAACCCTGCAAACCAGATTCAGGTTTATATTGAGAATGAGGATGGTAGCCATGTGCCTGTATCACAGCCAATCGTAATAAACGCTGGCGGATACCCGGTATATAACGGACAGATTGCGAAGTTCGTAACTGTGCAGGGGCACTCTATGGCTGTTTATGATGCCTATAACGCGCAGCAGTTTTACTTCCACAATGTACTAAAATACGACCCAGACCAGTTTAAGCTGCAATTATCAAACACAACCGATCAGCAACTTGGTGACTCTCTGGTAGGCGTTAGGCAGCCACTTCAAGGGTCTGTTGGAAGGACTCAACATGAAAAAAATAGAGATATAATTTCTGTAAAAGATTTTGGTGCTGTAGGTGATGGAGCAACCGTTGATACTGCTGCAATACAAAATGCACTAGACTCAGGAAGAAGCATTTTTTTTCCACCCGGTGTTTATTTGTGCGGTCCGGTAACTTTAACGGGAATTGATTCAATAGCAATTTATTCAGAGTCTGGTATTCATTCTGCTCAAATAAAATCAATATCATCTGGCTTCATTCTTACTCTTAATGGAGCAACAAATATAAAAATAGAGGGGTTAACATTCACTGGAGATGACTCGTTGAGTGGTACTGGTGGAGTTAACTTAATTAACAACTCAATGGCTCATGTATATAAATGTTACTTCTATAGATTTAATGGGCCAGGTCTTAGGCATGGTGGAGACTCTACTAATCAGATGAGTGGAAATATAATCAGAGATTGTATTTTTTATTCGTGCGGAACTGATGGGGCATCTCCACAACTTGAGTGCATCTATAGCCAAGACTACTCATACACAGGTAACCAATTTGGTTCTTTACGTCCATTTACTCTAGAAAATAGACCAGCAATAGGCGTTCGAATGACATCATGCAGCAATGGTTACTTCTCTGATAATTTGATATGGCAGTGTTCTGAAGGTGCTGTTTTTCAGGAGCAATGTCGTTATAATAGAATAATAGCAAATAGATTTGAAGAGTCACAAAAATCAGGTGTTAGTTTTTCAGATTGCGAATTGACAATTTTTTCAAATAATTGGATTAATGACAATTCATTACTTGAGGCATCTGCTTACGATGCTGCAATATTTTATAATTGCAGTTATTTTACAATAACTGGAAACCAGGTACATGCTTGGGGTTATCCATCTCGTGTTCATGCAACTAGTTATTCAATCGGCGGTACGGGGAATGGTAACACATTTAAATCCAATAAAAGTAGATATGCAGGTGGTAAGCATTTTTCAATGGGAAATAGTGTCACAGCAACTGAAGTAGATTACTTTGTCTCATATACATCAGCAACCAATCTGACAGGAAATACAGTTTCTTACCTTACTCCGGTTGGTTCTTCAACGAACCAAGCGGTATGCGCAATAAACTCAGGAAAAAAAATAGCAGCATCCATGACATTACAACTTAATGTTTCTCCTGGAACAAACCAATCTGTTACAGCTGTTCTTATGGTGGATGGTGTTGAGACTGGCCTTCTTTGCTCAGTTTCAAATAATGGATTTTCTTCTTACAGCACTGTTTCAGTTGATGTCCATGATGGGTCTGCTATTAACATAAAGCTTACATATAGCCTAAGCGCCGCCTCATCAATTCCAAGAGTTGTTGTTAATTTTGTTGATGTATAGCTAAATGTGTAAGTAATATAACTTTTCATACTTTATAAGAACGCAATAGTTTGTTTAAAACAATCATCAGGATGAGACAAAAACGGGACACACAAAGCTTTGCATTGGTTTGCAGGGTCTTGCGTGCTCTTGATGGGATGGGATGGGATGGGATGGGATGGGAT
>NZ_JANEWM010000043.1:0-38138 GCF_028069825.1 Citrobacter sp. Igbk 14 | reverse complement strand
CAATATACCAGAATATAGCCAACAAGAGAGCACAGTAATGAAATGCTAAAAATATCTTTTTGGCTTCTGGCTCGGGCATATATGTCTTTAAATGTAATGAAAAAAGCCGCACTAAATAAGAAGAGACCCATTGCCCCAACATTATAAAGAATTATCATAAAGAACGGTTCATCTATATTATAACCATTGTTCCGTTCAGAATATACCCCACCATTTTTCGGCGCATTATGGTCCTCTAAATACTGATTGTATGTAGAATTTCCATACCCAATGCCAAAGACGGCATTGTTGATATTTTTCATTACTAAAGGAAAACGGTCTGAGATGATTTCATCACGACTGGATGTGACGTTATTCATTTGCAGAGTTTGATCGACTTTCATTTTTACCTGACCCACTGTGTTGTAGGCCCCGAAAAGCAAAGCAACCATTATAAATAGCAAGCCACAGGTAGCAGCGATAAATCTCTTGATGGTTTTACTCACCAGAAATGAAATCAGGAAAATCTCAACAACAACTGCTAAGATCCCTGCCCGACTCCCGGTGTATGATAAAAAGACAAATGCAAGCGCAGAGATGATATATAATACTGTTTTCAGGAAGTGATTCTTGAATAAGATCGCCCCTGTTAATACAAACGGAAATAGCATAACAACATAGAATGCGAAACCATAGCGAAGCTGTAGATACAGTTCCTGCGGGTTATTTTTTATAATTCTTAAAATTGGCACCACTAAGACAATATAGGATAGAGTAAGTATCGCACCAATGACAAAAAACTGTCTCAGTGAGGTGATATGTTTACTGAATGCGCCAAAAAACAACATCATCACTAACGGGTAACGCCAGTCTTTTATCAATATGGCAAAGGCATCAAGAGATTTATCTTTATAGGTAAAAAATACAATACAAAAAACACACCATAACGTGAAGAGTAACAATAATTTTCTCTTCTGCATGAGATCGAGCACAATGTTTTTAATATCTATTTTATTGGCTTTAATATAGTAAATAGATAAAACCACAGCGAGCAAAGAGGTCATATTTAGCACCCCCTGATTATCTATCGTAAATAAGCCAAAAATCATTAAGACCAATACAACTTTGCTTAAAATCAAGATATTACCATTTTGACTGTATCTTACTTGATTCATAAAATTCAAATCTCACTTCTTCAAATTGCCTTGTTAATCAACAACAAACACTCACTCGCACGATTTATGGGGCATATCTTATTATATAACATCGTAAAAATCCCCCATTAATTTTAGTCTCTTCCTCTCACTGTGTACCTTCATTCTGGCCACAAAAATATTTTCACATAACATAATGATTAATAAAGGAAATTTAGTCGCCAAGTATCTCTTTCCTTCCTTTACAGTTTGTTCTATTCTATGCCGACAGGAGAGCCATTTTGTCTTACATAAACACGCGTGCACTCTGAAAGAATCAAAAGGAAAAAGATGTGAAAGAAAATATAATAAAATATATTAAGAATGCACATATTGAAAATGACGATAAAAAAAGTACATGTGTCAATATTACCTATGGCGCTGACAGACCCTTTCTCTACGGTACGGGCGTTTCAATAACATCGGTACTTTTAAATAATCGGGATCTGAACTTCCATTTCCATATTTTCACTAATTATCTTGATGAACATCAACTTCATCTTTTTTCTGTCCTGGCAAGTCAATACAATACCTGCATTACGTTTTATGTACTGGATGATAATGAATTAAAAAATCTACCTACTGCATCTAAGGCATGGAATTATTCAATCTATTTCAGACTTATTGCAATCGATTATTTTGCCGATAAACTCAGTAGTATTATATATCTTGACTCTGATATTATATGTAAAGGAAGCCTTGCCTCGCTACTCACGGAAGAATTTAATGGCGATGTATTAATGGCTGTCCATGATAGCTTTGTCGATACGTCTGCTGTTGCCGGTATCAATCCAGGTCTGTACTTCAACTCAGGCTTTATGTATTTTAATCTTCCAGAATTAAAAGATACTAATTTGACTCTGCAGGTCATTTCAAAGGTCAATGAAAACCGTTTTTCACATCCCGATCAGGATGCGTTGAACGTTCTCTTCAATGATCGCGTAAAAATTCTGGACCATAAATTCAATTCATTCTTTAACATCGATACGTTAGCCAAGAAAGGTGGTGATGCCTTTAAAATCACATCACAAACGGTATTCATTCACTATGTCGGTGTCACTAAACCCTGGCATGACTGGGTGCAATATTATGCTGAAGTCGAATACTTCAAAATAGCCAGAGAGAATTCGCCGTGGAAAGATATTCCTTTATTGGCGCCTACTACGTATAAACAGCTATCGCGGAAAAGCACACATTTAAAACACAATGGTCATCTCCTCGGTGCTTTTATTTTCTATGTTAAGTATTTAGTTAACAAATATCAAACACAGAAAAAACGCTAATACTCTGATATTATTATCTTTTCAGGAATGGTTGTGTCTCTGGCATATTGCATAAAATGATCGATTTTTATGACCATAACCATTCCGTTTTTAGCCTTCCACTGCAGAGATTACAAAGCGGGACAACACAACTCAGGCCCCCTTTCTCGTGATCCGTACAGTTTCCTCAAAAAATCAGCAAAAATGATGGTAAAGCCATAGTTAAATACATAGAATCCCCAGCACATCCATAAGCCAGCTACTATTATGCTAGAATTGCTTTACACCGCCCTTTTCTACCTTATTCAGCCTCTGATCTGGATACGGCTTTGGGTGCGCGGACGTAAAGCTCCGGCGTACCGTAAACGCTGGGGTGAACGCTACGGTTTTTATCGCCGCCCACTGAAACCAGGCGGCATCATGCTCCATTCAGTTTCCGTGGGTGAAACGCTGGCAGCAATCCCATTAGTCCGCGCTCTGAGACATCGTTACCCCGATTTGCCGATCACGGTTACCACCATGACGCCAACCGGTTCTGAGCGCGTGCAATCTGCTTTTGGCACAGACGTTCAACATATCTATCTTCCCTATGATTTACCGGATGCACTGAACCGTTTCCTGAATAAAGTTGACCCCAAACTGGTGTTAATTATGGAAACCGAGCTCTGGCCAAATTTGATCGCTGCACTGCATAAGCGCCATATCCCGCTGGTCATCGCCAACGCACGCCTTTCCGCACGTTCAGCCACTGGCTACGCTAAATTAGGGAAATTTGTTAGCAGGCTATTACGCCGCATTACGCTGATTGCTGCACAAAACGAAGAAGATGGCGCTCGCTTCATTGCATTGGGAGCCAGAAGCAATCAGGTCACCGTCACCGGTAGCCTGAAGTTTGATATTTCCGTCACCCCACAGCTGGCCGCTAAAGCAGTTACGTTACGACGCCAGTGGGCACCTCATCGCCCGGTATGGATTGCGACCAGCACGCATGACGGGGAAGAAAGCATCATCATCGCAGCTCATCAGGCGCTGTTACATCAGTTCCCGAATCTTTTATTGATTCTGGTTCCCAGACACCCTGAGCGCTTCCCGGATGCCATTAACCTCGTACGCCAGGCTGGTCTAAGCTTTACCACACGCTCTTCTGGCGAAGTTCCGTCCTCAAGTACCCAGGTGGTTATTGGCGACACGATGGGTGAGCTGATGCTGCTGTACGGAATTGCCGATCTTGCTTTTGTCGGCGGCTCTCTGGTTGAGCGTGGTGGGCACAACCCACTGGAAGCAGCGGCACATGCTATTCCTGTATTGATGGGCCCGCATACCTTTAACTTCAAAGATATTTGCGCCCGACTGGAACAGGCAAGTGGGTTGATCACCGTCACTGACGTCACCACGCTGGTGAAAGAGGTTTCGTCCCTACTGACCGATGAAGATTATCGTAATTTTTATGGTCGCCATGCTGTTGAAGTACTGTACCAAAACCAAGGCGCGCTACAGCGTCTGCTGCAGCTGCTGGAACCTTACCTGCCACCCAAAACGCATTGAGGGCTGTCATGCAAAAACGGGCGATTTATCCAGGAACCTTCGATCCCATAACTAACGGCCATCTTGATATCGTGACACGCGCGACAAGCATGTTTGATCACGTGATCCTGGCAATTGCCGCAAGCCCCAGTAAAAAACCGATGTTCACGCTGGAAGAACGCGTTCAACTGGCACAGCAAGCAACGGCGCATCTGGGTAATGTAGAAGTCATGGGATTTAGCGATTTAATGGCAAACTTTGCCCGCGATAATCAGGCCAATATTCTGATTCGTGGCCTGCGTGCTGTGGCTGATTTTGAGTATGAAATGCAGTTGGCGCACATGAACCGCCACTTAATGCCTCAACTGGAAAGCGTCTTTTTGATGCCTTCTAAAGAGTGGTCGTTTATTTCATCATCGCTGGTTAAAGAAGTCGCCCGCCACCAGGGTGACGTGACCCACTTCCTGCCGAAAAATGTTCATCAGGCGCTAATGGATAAGCTGAAGTAGTGCATTTAGCCGGGTAAGCCGACAAGGTTTATCCGGCCTGCAATGGATGTTATTTCTGACAGCGACGGCAGTAGAACGTCGTTCGCTGAGCGTGCTTAGTCGCAACAATTGGCGCTCCGCATACGCGGCAAGGCTCACCTTCACGTCCATAAACCTGTAATTCCTGAGCAAAATAGCCCGGCTTGCCGTCACTTTGCAGAAAATCTTTCAGCGTCGTTCCACCCTGTTCGATAGAGCGCAGCAATACAACCTTAATAACGCGTACCAGCAGCTCACACTCATCTTTCGACAGCGATGATGCCAGGCGGTCAGGGTGGATGCCAGCCGCAAAGAGAGACTCACTGGCGTAGATATTTCCCACCCCCACTACCAGCTTGTTATCCATCAGCCAGGGTTTTATCGCCGTTTTCTTCTTTGCGCATTTCTGCTGGAGATAAGCGGCGTTGAAATCGTCGCTCAGCGGCTCTGGGCCAAGATGAGCGAGGACATTATGTCCATCCAGTTCTTTCGTCCACAGCCAGGCGCCAAAACGTCGAGGATCGGTATACCGCAGGACTTTGCCATTACTCATCACTAAGTCGACGTGATCATGCTTTTCTGCGGGAAGTTCTTCAGGAAGAATACGCAGACTACCCGACATCCCCAGATGAATGATAATCCAGCCATCCGCCAGTTCCAGCAGCAGGTATTTCGCGCGGCGCTGTACGCTCAGCACAGGTTTATCGCTCAGGCGATAGATTTCCTCAGATACCGGCCAGCGCAAACGACCATTACGCACAGTGGCGTGTAGAATCTTCGCCCCTACCAGATGCGGCTCAATACCACGGCGACTGGTTTCGACTTCAGGTAATTCAGGCATAGCATCTCCGGCGCTGTAACAGGTCTCATTAATATGGGGACGGCCAGAAAACAAAAAACCCCGCCGAGGCAGGGTTTTTCTTTACATCAAAACGAAAATTATTTGATTTTCGCTTCTTTGTATAAAACGTGCTGACGGACAACTGGATCGAATTTTTTCAGTTCCAGTTTTTCCGGCTTAGTACGTTTGTTCTTCGTAGTGGTATAGAAGTGACCAGTACCAGCAGAAGAAACCAGCTTGATTTTCTCACGAATACCTTTAGCCATGATTTATTTCCTCTTAGTACTTAGTACTTTTCGCCACGGGCACGCAGTTCGGACAGAACTGTTTCGATGCCTTTCTTATCAATTACACGCATACCTTTAGCAGATACACGCAGGGTGACAAAACGCTTCTCGCTCTCAACCCAAAAACGGTGAGAGTGCAGGTTAGGCAGGAAACGGCGTTTAGTCGCGTTCAGTGCGTGGGAACGGTTGTTACCGGTCACCGGACGCTTGCCAGTAACTTGGCAGACTCGGGACATGTCTATTCTCCAAAAATCAAATTAGCTCGAGCTTCGTATGGGGTATTGGCGCCTCGTCAGGCTTCTCAGCCCGGTTATCGCAGTTCAATACACTTAATCGTTCATACTGCAACGTCGTTGGATGCCGAATGAATGATTTTATGTATTTGCGAACTCTCGATTGCCAGGCCCAAATGCCAAACCCGAGATTCTCAAAGGTGGCGTAGTATACGCTGAGTCAGCGATGTGCTCAAGTCCCGAACAGACAAAGATCCCGATGGATCGCGTAAAGTGCGTTAAATCCAACCGCGTTCCGCTAAAGAAACGTACTCTCCGCGCCCAATTATCAGATGATCAAGCACCCGGATATCCATGAACTGACAGCATTTCACAACACGCTCGGTGATGAGTTTATCTGCTTTGCTCGGCTCTGCACACCCCGAGGGGTGATTATGCGCAAGGATCACCGCCGACGCATTCATTTTTATCGCTTCACGGACAATTTCTCGCGGATGCACCTCTACATGGCTAAGCGTCCCGGAAAAAAGTTTGCTGTGTTTTATCACTCGATGTTGCGAATCCATGAAGATCACCAAAAAGATCTCGCGCTCTTCTTGCGATAGCTGACTTTGCAGAAACTCGCGTGCCATTTCCGGGCTAAGTATCGACCTTTCTTCTATCACCCGCACGTCGTAGTAGCGTCTTGCCAACTCAGCAATGCCCTTAAGCTGAGCGTACTTCGCAAGGCCAATGCCTTGAACCAGGCTAAAATCCATGTAGTCAGCCGACAACAAGCCATAAAGCGAATCAAATTGCTGTAGCATTTCTTTCGCCAGCGTCAGGACATCTTTTCCCCTGATTCCAGTGCGTAAAAACAGCGCCAGTAACTCGACGTCCGTCAGTGAATTGACCCCAAACTCCATCATCTTTTCCCGGGGCATCAAACATCCTGTATTTTTCATGCTTCTCCTCCCTTTCGCATCCGCATGGTGGCATAACACCAGCGGCGGATCGATGCTCTGTTATCCATTCCTCGTGGCGCTTCGCAAAGTGGATCACGGTCAAAAGCACGATAAATGATGGAGTGTGATAAAATATCCGCCTTCTGGTGTAACCCAACAGGAAAGATCATGATGAGCCTGGCCGGTAAAAAAATTGTACTTGGCGTCAGTGGTGGCATTGCTGCGTACAAAACCCCTGAGTTGGTACGTCGCTTACGGGAACGTGGTGCAGACGTCCGCGTAGCAATGACTGACGCGGCAAAAGCCTTTATTACTCCCCTGAGCTTACAGGCAGTTTCGGGATATCCGGTATCCGACAGCCTGCTTGACCCCGCTGCTGAAGCCGCAATGGGTCATATTGAACTGGGTAAGTGGGCCGATTTAGTTATTCTGGCCCCCGCCACGGCAGATCTGATTGCTCGCGTCGCAGCAGGTATGGCCAACGATCTGGTTTCAACAATCTGTCTGGCAACCCCTGCTCCTGTTGCAGTGCTGCCAGCCATGAACCAGCAAATGTACCGCGCCGCCGCAACTCAACATAATCTTGGCGTCCTCGCCTCCCGCGGTTTACTCATTTGGGGACCCGACAGTGGTAGTCAGGCATGTGGCGACATCGGTCCTGGCCGTATGCTGGATCCCTTAACAATTGTGGATATGACGGCAGAACATTTTTCTTCTGTAAACGATCTGCAACATCTCAATATCATGATAACCGCGGGCCCAACGCGCGAACCGCTTGATCCTGTGCGTTATATTTCCAACCATAGCTCCGGGAAGATGGGATTTGCTATCGCCGCCGCAGCAGCCAGACGCGGGGCGAATGTCACTCTGGTATCGGGCCCCGTTTCTCTGCCCACGCCTGCTTTTGTACAGCGCGTAGATGTCATGACGGCATTAGAAATGGAAGCAGCCGTGCAATCTTCAGTGCAGCAGCAGCATATTTTTATTGGCTGCGCCGCAGTTGCTGATTATCGCGCGGAGACCGTCGCCCACGAAAAAATCAAAAAGCAGGCGACGCAGGGCGATGAATTAACAGTAAAAATGATCAAGAACCCGGATATTATTGCCGGTGTTGCCGCACTGGATGCTAACCGTCCTTTTGTCGTTGGGTTTGCCGCCGAAACAAATAATGTGGAAGAATATGCCCGGCAAAAACGCCTCCGCAAGAACCTTGATGTGATCTGTGCGAACGATGTTTCGCTTTCTACTCAAGGATTTAACAGCGACAGCAACGCATTACACCTTTTTTGGCAGGATGGAGATAAAGTCTTACCGCTTGAGCGCAAAGAACTCCTGGGCCAACTATTACTCGACGAGATCGTGACCCGTTATGATGAAAAAAATCGACGTTAAAATTCTGGACCCGCGCGTAGGGAAACAATTTCCGCTCCCGACGTACGCCACCTCTGGTTCTGCCGGACTTGACCTGCGTGCCTGCCTTGATGACGCCGTAGAATTAGCGCCTGGCGCAACAACGCTGGTGCCAACCGGGTTAGCCATCCATATCGCCGATCCTTCACTGGCCGCAGTGATGTTGCCACGCTCAGGTCTGGGTCATAAGCACGGTATCGTACTGGGTAACCTGGTCGGTTTGATTGATTCCGACTATCAGGGTCAGCTGATGGTGTCTATCTGGAACCGTGGCCAGGATAGCTTCACCATTGAGCCAGGCGAACGTATTGCACAGATGGTCTTTGTACCGGTTGTGCAGGCTGAATTTAATCTGGTGGAAGAGTTTGAAGCCACCGATCGTGGCGAAGGCGGCTTCGGCCATTCCGGGCGCAAGTAACCCGTAGAGAAGCATCCCTCAGCGTAATAACGCAATAACATACCGCAAACAGTCGTTTGCGGTCGCTGTGTGGATGCCTGCCTGGCAAGTGCTTATTTTCAGGGGTATTTTGTAACATGGTAGAAAAGCAAACTGCGAAAAGGAATCGTCGCGAAGAAATACTTCAGTCTCTGGCGCTGATGCTGGAATCCAGTGATGGAAGCCAGCGTATCACGACAGCAAAACTGGCAGCCTCTGTGGGCGTTTCCGAAGCGGCATTGTATCGCCATTTTCCCAGCAAGACCCGCATGTTCGATAGCTTGATTGAGTTTATCGAAGATAGTCTGATTACCCGTATCAATCTGATCTTAAAAGATGAAAAGGACACCAACGCACGTCTGCGTCTGATCGTTCTGCTGATTTTAGGATTCGGTGAACGTAACCCCGGTCTGACGCGCATTCTGACCGGGCATGCGCTCATGTTTGAACAGGATCGTCTGCAAGGCCGTATTAACCAGCTTTTTGAACGCATTGAGGCACAGTTGCGCCAGGTTCTGCGAGAAAAAAGAATGCGTGAAGGCGAAGGTTACACTGTAGATGAAACGCTGCTGGCCAGTCAGTTACTGGCTTTCTGTGAAGGTATGTTATCTCGTTTTGTGCGCAGCGAATTTAAATACCGTCCAACGGATGACTTTGACACCCGCTGGCCGTTAGTTGCCGCACAGTTGCAGTAACGACTTCGTTTTGTCCGGCCTACGTAAACCGTAGGCCCGGTAAGTGCGTAGGCCGGATAAGCGCAGCGCCATCCGGCAGTTCTTATACGCCGAACTCTTCGCGATATGCTCGCACGGCTGCCAGATGTTCTGCCATTTCAGGCTTCTCTTCCAGATAGGCAATCAGGTCTTTCAGAGTAATAATAGAAATCACCTTGCAACCATAGTCACGCTCTACTTCCTGGATAGCTGAAATCTCGCCACGCCCACGTTCCTGACGATCGAGAGAAATCAATACGCCAGCAAGCCGTGCGCCATTCGCCTGGATAATCTCCATTGACTCACGAATCGCTGTCCCGGCGGTGATCACATCATCAACCAACATCACACGTCCTTGTAGCGCGCTCCCCACCAGGTTGCCGCCTTCGCCGTGGGTCTTCGCCTCTTTACGGTTAAAGCAGTACGGTAAATCTTTGTCGTGATGCTCCGCCAATGCAACCGCTGTTGTGGTAGCGATAGGAATACCTTTGTACGCAGGGCCAAACAGCAGATCAAAATCAATACCGGAATCCACCAGCGCCTCGGCATAAAAACGGCCTAACAGTGCCAGGTCGCGCCCGGTATTAAACAGCCCGGCGTTGAAGAAATAGGGGCTTTTGCGCCCGGATTTCAGCGTAAATTCGCCAAACTTTAGTACCTGCTTGCTAAGCGCAAACTCAATAAACTGGCGCTGATACGGTTTCATGGATTCGCTCCTCATCTCACTTTATTACAGACAAAAAAAAGGCGACTAATCAGTCGCCTTTAAAATCAATTTTCTAACGCCGCCTTCTGCGTCGCTACAATGGATTCAATTCCCCCTCGGGCCAATGCCAGTAGGGTGAGTAGCTCTTCGTGGCTGAACGGCTCACCTTCTGCCGTACCTTGTACCTCAATAATGCGACCGTCCTCGGTCATCACCACGTTCATGTCGGTTTCTGCGGCAGAATCTTCAACGTATTCCAGGTCGCAGAGCGCTTCGCCATTTACAATACCTACGGAGACTGCCGCAACCATCCCTTTCATTGGGTTGGTTTTCAGCTTACCGCTTGCTACCAGTTTGTTCAGCGCGTCAGCCAAAGCGACGCAGGCACCGGTAATGGATGCGGTACGCGTACCACCATCAGCCTGGATAACATCGCAGTCCAGCGTAATGGTGAACTCGCCAAGAGTTTTCAGGTCAACTGCTGCACGCAGCGCACGCGCAATAAGACGCTGGATCTCCATGGTACGGCCACCCTGCTTACCTTTTGCCGCTTCACGTGCGTTACGGGTATGCGTAGCACGAGGCAGCATGCCATATTCTGCGGTGATCCATCCCTGGCCCTGGCCTTTCAGGAAACGCGGAACACCTTCATCAATAGACGCGGTGCACAACACTTTGGTATCACCAAATTCGACCAGCACGGAGCCTTCAGCGTGTTTTGTATAATTACGGGTCAGGGTGACGGGACGCACCTGATTGGCACTACGACCTGCTGGACGCATGATAAAATCTCCGGCTTGAAACGAATGTGGCTGCGCATTATACGGACTTCCGACGGTTATTCCTATCCTGACAAGACGTGGATGGCTATAATCCTCCCATCTCATCTTCAAAAACAGGAACGTCTATGATCCGCAGCATGACCGCCTACGCCCGGCGTGAAATCAAGGGTGAATGGGGTAGCGCTACCTGGGAAATGCGCTCGGTAAACCAGCGTTATCTGGAAACCTATTTTCGTCTGCCGGAGCAGTTCCGTAGTCTTGAACCTGTTGTGCGTGAGCGCATCCGCACACGTCTGACACGCGGTAAAATCGAATGCACACTGCGTTTTGAACCTGATGCCAGCGCACAAGGCGAACTCATTCTGAATGAAAAACTCGCTAAACAGCTCGTTAGCGCTGCTAACTGGGTCAAGATGCAGAGCGATGAAGGCGAAATTAATCCGGTCGATATCCTGCGCTGGCCGGGTGTAATGGCCGCTCAGGAGCAAGACCTGGATGCTATTGCCGCTGAAATCCTCGCCACGCTTGACGGTACACTGGATGATTTCATTGTCGCGCGTGAAACTGAAGGTCAGGCACTGAAAGCACTGATCGAGCAACGCCTGGAAGGCGTTAGCGCTGAAGTGACGAAGGTTCGTGCACATATGCCGGAAATTCTGCAGTGGCAGCGTGAGCGTCTGGTCGCCAAACTGGAAGACGCGCAGGTCCAACTCGAAAATAACCGTCTTGAGCAAGAATTGGTGCTGATGGCGCAGCGCATCGATGTGGCGGAAGAGCTGGATCGTCTGGAAGCTCACGTCAAAGAAACCTACAACATCCTGAAGAAAAAAGAGGCGGTAGGTCGCCGTCTGGACTTCATGATGCAGGAATTCAACCGCGAGTCGAACACCCTGGCATCCAAGTCTATCAATGCAGAGGTCACTAACTCCGCGATTGAACTGAAGGTATTGATCGAACAAATGCGCGAGCAGATTCAGAATATCGAGTAAGTCACCATCTCACGTAGCCCGTCGATAAACGGCGGCGCTACGCGTTTTTTCGATGAGCATGTTTATAACTTCTCACTTCGCATTATATTTTCTCATCATTTATCACCATCAATAATATAATGAAGCGCATGCCATATGGCATTTTCATCAATCCTGCATTAGCTGTAGTTATTAAAATCACTTCGCCTTAGAAAATCTCAATCGTGACAGTGCGCACAAATCGTTAACCTTAGCCCCCAGCAAATCAGGGGGAAGACATGCTGTTACACGTTTTATATTTAATTGGTATCACTGCTGAAGCCATGACGGGTGCGCTTGCGGCAGGTCGTCGTCGTATGGATACATTTGGCGTTATTATTATTGCCACCGCAACAGCCATTGGCGGTGGATCTGTGCGCGACATTCTTCTCGGCCACTATCCGCTCGGCTGGGTAAAACACCCTGAATACGTCATTATCGTAGCCACTGCCGCGGTACTGACAACGATTATTGCTCCCGTAATGCCCTACCTACGTAAAATCTTCCTCGTACTGGATGCGCTGGGCCTGGTGGTCTTTTCTATTATCGGTGCGCAGGTTGCGCTGGATATGGGACACGGGCCAATTATTGCCGTGGTTGCAGCGGTGACCACCGGTGTCTTTGGCGGTGTATTACGCGATATGTTCTGCAAACGCATTCCGCTCGTATTCCAGAAAGAACTTTATGCCGGCGTGTCATTTGCCGCTGCCGTGCTTTACATCGTGCTGCAACATTATGTCTCCAGCCACGATGTTGTGGTTATATCTACCCTACTGTTCGGCTTTACAGCACGTTTACTGGCGCTGCGCCTGAAGTTGGGACTACCGGTATTTTATTATCGCCATGAAGGCCATTAAGGCATAAAACCGGCGATACGCTGAGCAGCTAACCAGTTGCTCAGCGCTATTACCTCCCTGTTTTTCAGCCACTGCATCACCAGTTGGACCCGCCGCTCACCCATAGACGGAAGCTGCCGCCAATCTTTTTCATCGCGTTGTTGTAGTTGCAGCCAAGCGCTATCACCGCTGGCATTCACTGCGGCCTGGGTCAACGGTATGCCCATTGCACCAACCCAGCGGTTGAAGGGAAGACGGCGAGACTGATTAAACTGATGCCACAGCCTCTCCCCTTTGCTTATCCCAAATGTGGATCGTAGCTGTTCCTGGGTTAATCCCAGCCAGGAAAAAATGTGCTCAAAGTGAAATACCTGATGCAGCTCCCGCCATCCCGCCTCACCTATCCCCTGCAGATCCAGCACCTCTTTTGCCCCAACCCAGATCAGCCTGGCCACAAACTGCTCGTAACACTCGGGTGCGGCATAAAAACAGGTCAGTGAATTAAAGTGCCCATCAGGTGGTATTGGTTTAGTGCGCTGGGTACTACGCCAGACAACCTCATCAATGCGGGGAATACCTTGCCCGGCCAGGCTCACCAGAATGTGATCGCCAGGTGCGATATCCCATTCATTCCAGCGTCGTACAGACCCAACATTGACGCGCTGTACCCGTTTATCATCCAGCATGACGGGTGCCAACACTGCAACAACGGCAATTTTTCCACTCTTACCAACAGAAAACTGAATACCTGTTACTTCAGATATCCGGGAAACAGGGGGGTATTTCCATGCAGCCAGCCAGTCTCCCTGCCCAGGAAACCAATGCCGTGCTTGCGGCTCTTTTTCTGCACGTACCACCACACCATCCGTCACGAAAGGCAATGCCGAAGTCCACCATCTGGCGCGGGCATGCTCGACCTGATCCGCATTTGCCACCGGCTGCGTATAGCGTTGGGTGAGGCTGAATCCCGCACCAGTGAGTTGCCGTAGTCTTTCCGTCATCTCCACAGGACCATCAGGCCAGGCCCAAATAAATATGTTCAGAGAGCGTAATAACTCCGGCGTGTTCTGCCGCATCATCATACCGGCAACCTTAGAACGGGCATTCACACCGCCTTTCTTTTGCTGGATATGCCCATCCTGCTGCAAAAAAATCTCCCCCTGCAGCGTGCTGTTCGCAAGCAGTCCTCGGACAGTCCGCGGTATCGAAGGCATCTGGAGAACCTTGTGCGTCCAGTCTTCGCCTTTGATGCCGTTACCACGGCTAATCGCCTTAATCAGATTGCCATCCCGATAAACCAGCGTTACTGCAACACCGTCTACTTTTGGTTGCACCCAGAGATCGCTACGCGTCTGCATCCATTGCTGCACCGCTTGCTTATCTGCCAGCTTACGAACACCCGTATGAGGAACAGGGTGCAATATTGAGCCGCTTATCGGTGGCGCAGACAGGTCTGTTTGTGAATCACCTCCGAAACAGCGTTGCCATTGGTGTAGCTGCGCATTCAACTGATCATAAATACCGTCATCTACGGCACTCACACCCTGCTTCCAATAACTATCATTCCATTGCGTTATCTGCTGTTGTAGTCGCGACATTTCCTCGTTTGCCCGATCCGCAGACCAGGCGGGGCACGCGGCCCCGGCCCGCAAATGGCAGAACAGCAACACCAGCACAATGCTTTTCCATAACCCCATACCACCTCCGCCTGAAAATGCGTTTCCCGGCAGGTATAGCGCAAAGCGCCGTCAAAACAGAGCGGCAAAAATTCGTCATGCGAGCAGCTTTCCTGGCATTTTCACTTTTTGCAGCAAACCTCCAGTAAAACAGGAAACTGGTACGCAAAACGCAATAAACATGCGCAAAAAGTGTGACAAAGGCTACGTAGCAAAGCGGCTACGTGTATAATAAGCCCGTATGTAGGCTCTCTTTCGACAATCACATACATTAAGATACTCATGGCTCAAGGCACGCTTTATATTGTTTCTGCCCCCAGTGGCGCGGGTAAATCCAGCCTGATTCAGGCTTTATTAAAGACCCAACCGTTGTATGACACCCAGGTTTCTGTTTCACACACCACGCGCGCACCGCGCCCGGGGGAAGTGCATGGTGAACACTATTTCTTTGTGAACCATGATGAATTCAGAACCATGATTGGCAGAGATGCGTTCCTGGAACACGCTGAGGTATTCGGCAATTATTACGGCACCTCGCGTGAAACCATTGAGCAAGTATTAGCATCCGGCGTAGATGTCTTTTTAGATATCGACTGGCAAGGTGCACAGCAAATTCGTGAAAAAATGCCGCATGCGCGCAGCATTTTTATTTTGCCACCTTCTAAGATTGAGCTGGACCGCCGTCTCCGAGGCCGCGGTCAGGATAGCGAAGAAGTAATCGCGAAACGTATGGCGCAAGCTGTTGCAGAAATGAGCCATTACGCCGAATATGATTATCTTATTGTGAATGATGATTTCGATACTGCCCTGGGCGATTTGAAAACCATCATTCGCGCCGAACGTCTGCGCATGAGCCGCCAAAAGCAGCGTCATGACGCTTTAATCAGCAAACTGTTGGCAGACTGAACCCACATTCAGTATCATGCCCAGTCATTTCTTCACCTGTGGAGCATTTTAAGTATGGCACGCGTAACTGTTCAGGACGCTGTAGAGAAAATTGGTAACCGTTTTGACCTGGTACTGGTCGCCGCGCGTCGCGCTCGTCAGATGCAGGTAGGCGGAAAGGATCCGCTCGTACCGGAAGAAAACGATAAAACTACCGTAATCGCGCTGCGCGAAATCGAAGAAGGTCTGATCAACAACCAGATCCTCGACGTGCGTGAGCGCCAGGAACAGCAAGAGCAGGAAGCCGCTGAATTACAAGCCGTTACCGCTATTGCTGAAGGTCGTCGTTAATCACAAAGCGGGTCGCCCTTGTATCTGTTTGAAAGCCTGAATCAACTGATTCAAAACTACCTGCCGGAAGACCAGATTAAGCGTCTTCGGCAGGCGTATCTCGTTGCACGTGACGCTCACGAGGGCCAAACACGTTCAAGCGGTGAACCCTATATCACGCACCCGGTAGCGGTAGCCTGCATTCTGGCCGAGATGAAACTCGACTATGAAACGTTAATGGCTGCGCTGCTGCATGACGTGATTGAAGATACCCCTGCCACCTACCAGGATATGGAACAGCTTTTTGGTAAAAGTGTTGCTGAACTGGTCGAAGGGGTATCAAAGCTTGATAAGCTTAAGTTTCGCGATAAGAAAGAGGCGCAGGCCGAAAACTTTCGCAAGATGATTATGGCGATGGTGCAGGATATCCGCGTCATTCTCATCAAACTTGCCGACCGTACCCACAACATGCGCACGCTGGGCTCATTGCGCCCGGATAAGCGTCGCCGCATAGCCCGTGAAACTCTCGAAATCTACAGTCCGCTGGCACACCGTTTAGGTATTCATCACATAAAAACCGAGCTGGAAGAGCTGGGTTTTGAAGCGCTGTACCCGAACCGCTATCGCGTGATTAAAGAAGTGGTTAAAGCCGCTCGCGGCAACCGCAAAGAGATGATCCAAAAAATCCTCTCAGAAATCGAAGGGCGTTTGCAGGAGGCTGGCATTCCGTGTCGTGTAAGTGGACGCGAAAAGCATCTGTACTCTATCTATTGCAAAATGGTACTCAAAGAGCAGCGTTTTCACTCGATCATGGATATCTACGCTTTCCGCGTTATTGTTCATGACTCCGATACCTGCTATCGCGTACTCGGCCAGATGCATAGCCTGTACAAACCACGTCCTGGTCGCGTTAAAGACTATATTGCCATTCCGAAAGCGAACGGATATCAGTCTTTGCACACCTCAATGATCGGCCCACACGGCGTCCCGGTTGAAGTACAAATTCGTACTGAAGACATGGACCAGATGGCAGAGATGGGGGTTGCAGCACACTGGGCGTATAAAGAGCACGGCGAAACCAGTACTACGGCACAAATCCGCGCCCAGCGCTGGATGCAGAGCTTGCTGGAGCTGCAGCAAAGCGCCGGTAGCTCATTTGAATTTATTGAAAGCGTCAAATCTGATCTCTTCCCGGATGAGATTTATGTTTTCACACCGGAAGGGCGAATTGTCGAATTGCCTGCCGGTGCAACACCTGTCGACTTCGCCTATGCTGTGCATACCGATATCGGTCACGCCTGCGTTGGTGCCCGCGTAGACAGGCAGCCTTACCCACTTTCGCAGCCGCTCTCCAGTGGCCAAACCGTTGAAATCATTACCGCACCAGGCGCTCGCCCCAATGCGGCATGGCTCAACTTTGTGGTCAGTTCAAAAGCTCGCGCCAAAATTCGCCAACTGCTGAAAAACCTTAAACGCGATGATTCCGTCAGTCTGGGTCGTCGTCTGCTCAACCATGCCTTAGGCGGTAGCCGTAAACTGGCAGAGATCCCGCAAGAGAGCATCCAGCGTGAGCTTGAGCGCATGAAGCTCGCCACGCTTGACGATCTGTTAGCTGAAATCGGCCTGGGTAACGCCATGAGCGTGGTCGTTGCGAAAAACCTTCAGCAGGGTGAGGTGCCGGCAAATGCGCCAGCACAATCTGGTCATGGTCATCTGCCGATTAAAGGCGCAGACGGTGTGCTGATCACCTTCGCGAAATGTTGTCGCCCAATTCCTGGCGATCCAATCATTGCCCACGTCAGTCCGGGTAAAGGTCTGGTGATCCACCATGAGTCCTGCCGTAATATCCGTGGCTACCAGAAAGAGCCTGAGAAGTTTATGGCGGTTGAATGGGATAAAGAGACCGAGCAGGAGTTCATCACTGAGATTAAGGTGGATATGTTTAACCACCAGGGTGCTCTGGCAAACCTGACGGCGGCAATCAACACGACCACCTCCAATATTCAAAGCCTGAATACTGAAGAGAAAGATGGCCGCGTCTACAGCGCCTTTATTCGCCTCACTGCCCGCGATCGCGTGCATCTGGCGAACATTATGCGCAAAATCCGCGTCATGCCGGACGTGATTAAAGTCACCCGTAACAGAAACTAGTCTTTTATGAATGAACAGCGTTATGCACGTATCCGCGAGATGCTCGCGCGGCGTCAGCCCGATCTGACTGTCTGCATGGAGCAAGTCCACAAACCTCATAACGTTTCTGCGATCATTCGTACCGCGGATGCCGTCGGCGTGCATGAAGTCCACGCCGTCTGGCCGGGTAGTCGTATGCGCACCATGGCCTCCTCTGCCGCGGGCAGCAACAGTTGGGTGCAGGTGAAGACTCACCGCACTATCGGCGATGCCGTCACGCAGTTAAAAAGCCAGGGCATGCAAGTTCTGGCAACTCACCTCTCTGACAAAGCTGTCGATTTCCGCGAGATTGATTACACGCGACCAACCTGCATCCTGATGGGCCAGGAAAAAACCGGTATCACCCAGGAAGCATTAGATCTGGCAGATCAGGACATCATCATTCCGATGATTGGTATGGTGCAGTCGCTGAATGTCTCGGTCGCCTCGGCGCTGATTCTGTACGAAGCACAACGCCAGCGGCAAAACGCCGGGATGTACCAGCGAGAAAACAGCATGCTGCCGGAAGGCGAGCAGCAACGTTTGCTGTTTGAAGGGGGTTATCCAGTGCTGGCCAATGTGGCGAAGCGCAAAGAACTCCCCTATCCCCACGTGAATACGCAGGGCGAAATTGAAGCCGATGCAACGTGGTGGGCCACTATGCAGTCTGCGAGATAAACACGATGAAAGGCCGTTTACTGGATGCCATCCCACTCAACTCTCTGACGGGCGTTGGCGCAGCACAAAGCAGTAAACTGGCTAAAATTGGCCTGCACACCGTGCAGGACCTCCTGTTGCACCTTCCTCTGCGCTACGAAGATCGTACTCATCTTTACCCAATTGGCGAACTCTTGCCCGGTGTCTACGCCACCGTTGAAGGCGAAGTGTTGAATTGCAATATCACCTTCGGTGGCCGCCGGATGATGACCTGCCAGATAAGCGATGGTTCGGGTATTCTGACGATGCGCTTCTTCAATTTCAGCGCCGCGATGAAAAATAGCCTCGCTACCGGAAGACGGGTGCTGGCCTACGGCGAAGCCAAACGTGGGAAATATGGCGCCGAGATGATCCACCCGGAATATCGCGTACAGGGCGATCTCAGTACGCCGGAACTCCAGGAAACGCTCACTCCGGTTTACCCGACAACCGAAGGCGTGAAGCAGGCAACACTGCGTAAACTGACCGATCAGGCGCTGGATTTGCTTGATACCTGCGCCATTGCCGAACTGCTACCACCGGAATTACTACAAGGGATGATGAGCCTGCCAGAAGCTCTGCGCACGCTGCACCGTCCACCGCCGTCACTCCAGCTAAGCGATCTGGAAACCGGACAACATCCGGCACAGCGGCGTTTGATTCTGGAAGAATTGCTGGCACACAACCTCAGCATGCTGGCGTTACGCGCCGGAGCCCAACGTTTTCACGCCCAGCCGCTGAGCGCGAACGATACGCTAAAAAATAAGCTACTGACAGCCCTCCCCTTTAAGCCAACCGCTGCACAGGCGCGAGTAACCGCCGAGATTGAACGCGACATGGCGTTGGATGTCCCGATGATGCGACTGGTACAGGGTGATGTTGGTTCCGGGAAAACACTGGTTGCAGCACTTGCTGCTCTACGGGCAATTGCACATGGCAAGCAAGTTGCGCTGATGGCCCCCACCGAGCTCCTGGCTGAGCAGCACGCAAACAACTTCCGCAACTGGTTTGCACCGCTGGGAGTTGAAGTGGGCTGGCTGGCCGGCAAGCAAAAGGGTAAAGCGCGTCAGGCACAGCAGGAAGCTATTGCCAGCGGCCAGGTACAGATGATTGTCGGCACTCACGCTATTTTCCAGGAACAGGTTCAGTTCAACGGTCTGGCACTGGTTATCATCGACGAACAACACCGCTTCGGCGTGCATCAACGTTTGGCACTATGGGAAAAAGGTCAGCAGCAGGGGTTCCACCCGCATCAGTTAATCATGACCGCCACGCCAATCCCACGCACGCTGGCAATGACCGCCTATGCCGATCTCGACACATCAGTAATTGATGAACTGCCTCCAGGACGTACACCGGTCACCACCGTCGCGATTCCGGATACCCGCCGCAGCGACATCATTGACCGCGTGCGTAACGCTTGCACGCACGAAGGTCGCCAGGCGTACTGGGTCTGCACGTTGATCGAAGAGTCTGATTTACTGGAGGCCCAGGCAGCAGAGGCCACATGGGAAGAACTTAAACTCGCTCTGCCGGAGCTTAATATTGGTCTGGTACATGGGCGCATGAAACCTGCCGAGAAGCTGTCTGTCATGGCTGCGTTTAAACAGGGCGAAATGCATCTGCTGGTCGCCACTACAGTGATTGAAGTCGGTGTAGACGTACCAAACGCCAGCCTGATGATTATTGAAAACCCGGAGCGTCTGGGCTTAGCGCAGTTACACCAGCTGCGCGGCCGCGTCGGTCGCGGCGCAGTCGCTTCTCACTGCGTCCTGCTGTACAAATCACCGCTGTCAAAAACAGCGCAAAAACGTCTGCAGGTGCTGCGAGACAGCAACGACGGATTCGTTATTGCGCAAAAAGATTTGGAGATCCGCGGCCCCGGTGAGCTGTTGGGTACACGCCAGACCGGAACGGCGGAATTTAAGGTAGCGGATTTACTGCGCGATCAGGCAATTATTCCGGAAGTTCAGCGCATTGCCCGCCATATTCACGAACGTTATCCACAGCAGGCAGTGGCGCTGATAGAGCGCTGGATGCCAGAAACTGAACGCTACTCCAACGCATAACCCTCTTCATCGCGGCGGTTATCACACCGCCGCACGGCCTTTATTGCGCAAAAATCGGTAACAGCAGATACAGCTTAATCACCAATGCGTTGACGATATCAATAAAGAACGCCCCCACCATCGGCACCACCAGAAACGCCATATGTGATGGACCAAAACGCTCGGTAATCGCCTGCATGTTGGCAATCGCTGTCGGCGTTGCACCGAGGCCAAAGCCACAGTGCCCGGCAGCCAGCACCGCCGCATCGTAGTTCTTACCCATCAGGCGCCAGGTGACGAAAATTGCATACAGCGCCATGAAAACGGTCTGTACAACAAGGATTGCCAGCATTGGTAGCGCCAGCGAGGCCAGTTCCCACAGCTTGAGGCTCATTAACGCCATTGCCAGGAACAGCGACAGACTGACGTTACCAAGCACCGAAACCGCTCGCTCAAACACCCGATAAAAGCCCAGTAGCGCCAGACCATTACTCAGGATCACGCCGACAAACAGTACGCAGACGAAGGTCGGTAGTTCCAGCACCGTACCCACCAACATTTGCGCAACGATTTTGCCCACCGTCAGGCAGATAGCAATCAGCGCGATAGTTTCAATCAGCACCAGCGAGGTGATCATGCGCCCAACATCCGGCTTTTCAAACGCAGTCGGTACTGCCTGATCGTCCGGCATACCGTCCGGAGTTGTGGAGTGTTTTACCAGATAGCGCGCAACAGGCCCACCGATCAAGCCACCCAGCACCAGGCCGAACGTTGCGCATGCCATTGCCACTTCAGTTGCATTAGCGAAACCATAGCGTTCAATAAACAGCTTGCTCCACGCCGCTCCGGTTCCGTGTCCACCAGAGAGCGTTATCGAACCGGCAATCAGGCCCATCAACGGGTCGAGACCCAGCAGGCTTGCCATACCGATACCGATGGCGTTCTGCATTAATAGCAGCCCAACAACCACAATCAGAAAGATGCCCACCACGCGGCCACCCGCTCGCAGGCTGGCAATATTGGCATTCAGGCCGATAGTTGCGAAGAACGCCAGCATCAGCGGATCGCGCAACGTCATATCAAAATTGACCTCCCAGCCCATGCTTTTTTTCAGCACCAGCAACGCGATCGCCACCAGCAATCCACCTGCTACAGGTTCGGGAATCGTATATTTTTTCAGGAAAGAGACTGACTGGACGAGCTTACGCCCCAGCAGCAACACCAAGGTTGCAGCAACCAGTGTTGATAATGTATCGAGGTAAAACATATACAGCTCCATTAGTGCGCTTTGCAGTTCTGCTACGCACGATTCATTCCAGGTCGATTTTTAGCTCTTAATGAGTTATCGGGGTGGATTTTAAGCAGAAAATGATGAAAAGTTATATAAAAATGTTTGTTTATCCGTTTTAAATATTAAGAATAGTTACTCGCAAACGTTTGCTTTTCTGTCCTAGTCAGATAAAATCACCGCTTTTCCACCATGGGATTGCCTCTGATGTCCGTTAACGCCGTAGAGTCGACAAATGCGCAACCGGTTGCGCAGACTCACAACAGTGAACTGATTTACCGTCTTGAAGATCGACCCCCGCTAGCCCAAACCCTGTTTGCCGCCTGTCAGCACCTGCTGGCCATGTTCGTCGCGGTAATCACGCCTGCTCTGTTAATCTGCCAGGCGCTCGGCTTACCGGCTCAGGATACTCAACACATTATCAGTATGTCGCTGTTCGCTTCCGGCGTGGCTTCTATCATTCAGATCAAAGCCTGGGGACCGGTGGGCTCAGGGCTGTTATCCATTCAGGGCACCAGCTTTAACTTTGTTGCGCCACTGATTATGGGCGGAACGGCGCTAAAAACCGGTGGCGCAGATATCCCAACCATGATGGCGGCGTTGTTTGGCACACTGATGCTGGCAAGCTGCACCGAGATGGTTATCTCGCGTGTACTGCATCTGGCACGTCGTATTATTACTCCGCTGGTCTCAGGGGTGGTAGTAATGATCATTGGTTTGTCACTGATTCAGGTGGGTCTGACATCGATTGGCGGCGGTTACGCAGCAATGAGCGACAACACCTTTGGCGCACCGAAGAATTTGATGCTGGCAGGTGTCGTGCTGGCGCTGATTATCATTCTTAATCGCCAGCGCAACCCATACCTGCGCGTTGCATCACTGGTGATTGCAATGGCTGCAGGATACCTGCTGGCCTGGTTCATGGGCATGTTGCCGCAAAATACCGCGCCGGTAAGTCAGGATCTGATCATGGTACCAACGCCGCTGTATTACGGTCTGGGTATCGACTGGAGCTTACTGCTACCGCTGATGCTGGTCTTTATGATCACCTCGCTGGAGACCATCGGTGATATTACGGCCACCTCCGATGTCTCCGAACAACCGGTCTCGGGTCCGCTGTACATGAAACGTCTGAAAGGCGGAGTACTGGCGAACGGCCTGAACTCGTTTGTTTCCGCCGTGTTCAACACCTTCCCGAACTCCTGCTTCGGTCAGAATAATGGGGTCATCCAGTTAACCGGCGTTGCCAGCCGCTATGTTGGTTTTGTGGTGGCGCTGATGCTGATCGCACTGGGTCTGTTCCCGGCAGTCAGCGGCTTTGTACAGCATATCCCTGAACCTGTTCTGGGCGGGGCAACGCTGGTAATGTTCGGGACTATCGCCGCCTCCGGGGTACGCATCGTGTCACGTGAACCGCTGAACCGCCGCGCCATCCTGATTATCGCACTGTCGCTGGCTGTTGGTCTCGGCGTCTCCCAGCAACCGCTGATCCTGCAGTTTGCGCCTGACTGGGTAAAAAACCTGCTCTCTTCCGGCATTGCTGCTGGCGGTATTACCGCTATTGTTCTGAACCTGATTTTCCCGCCAGAGAAAGCGTAAGCGAAATGCGGCGTTGATTCTGAATCAACGCCGCTGTAACGCTCTTTCACCATTCCCGCCTTGAGGATTGCGCGTAAATCGTGCATAACTTGACTATGTGCACTTCGCGGGATGGAAGACCATGAAATTTATTGGAAAGCTGCTTATTTACGTGCTGATCGCCTGTGCAGTGGCGATCCTCGGCCTTTATTTTCTACTGCAAACCCGTTGGGGTGCAGAGCATGTCAGCGCATGGGTGTCAGAGAACAGCAGCTACCACCTGGCTTTTGATGCCATCGATCACCGGTTTTCCTCCCCATCCCATATTCTGTTGAAAAATGTCACTTTTGGTCGTGATGGGCAACCTGCCACGCTGGTCGCAAAAACGGTTGATATTGGCCTGAGCAGTCGTCAGATCACCGACCCGTTGCACGTTGACACCATCTTGTTGCAAAACGGTACGCTCAATCTTTCTCAACAAACTGCGCCGCTTCCGTTCCAGGCCGATCGCCTGCAGCTACAGGATATGGCATTAAATAGCCCCGGCAGTGAGTGGAACCTGAGCGCGCAACGCGTGAACGGCGGCGTTATTCCCTGGAACCCTGAGGCGGGTAAAATTCTCGGCAACAAAGCGCAAATTCAGCTCAGCGCCAGTTCATTAACGCTTAACGACGTTCCCACCATCAACGTGCTGATCGAAGGCAGCATTGACCATGACCGCGTGACGTTAAGTAACATTGGCGCAGATGTCGCACGCGGCGCGTTAACCGGCGTTGCGCAGCGGAATGCTGATGGCAGCTGGGTCGTGGAGAACCTGCGGTTAAATGATATCCGGCTACAAAGTGATAAATCACTGGTCGATTTTTTCGCACCACTAACCACAATTCCGTCCCTGCAAATTGGTCGTCTTGAGGTGACGGATGCCCGTCTGCAAGGTCCTGACTGGGCGGTGACGGATCTCGATCTGAGTTTGCGCAATATGACCTTCAGCAAGGACGACTGGCAAACTCAGGAAGGGAAGCTGTCGATGAACGCCAGTGAGTTTATCTACGGTTCACTGCACTTTTTCGACCCCATTCTGAATGCCGAATTCTCACCGCAGGGCATTGCACTACGCCAGTTCACTACTCGCTGGGAAGGCGGTATGGTTAGAACATCCGGTAACTGGTTGCGCAGTAACAAGGCGCTAGTCCTTGACGATGTTGCCATTGCCGGGCTGGAATACACGCTGCCGGAAAACTGGAAGCAATTGTGGATGAAACCCCTGCCTTCCTGGCTAAACAGCCTGACGCTGAAAAAATTCAGCGCCAGCCGTAACCTGATTATCGATATCGACCCTCTGTTCCCATGGCAGCTCACCGCACTGGACGGTTATGGCGCCAACCTCGGGCTGGTACAAAATAATCAGTGGGGTATCTGGAGTGGTAGCGCCACACTCAATGCCGCTGCTGCGACGTTTAACCGTACCGACGTGCGCCGACCTTCTCTGGCCCTCGCCGCGAACAGCAGCACCATCAATATCAGCGAGCTAAGTGCCTATACGGAAAAAGGGCTGCTGGAGGCGACCGCCAGCATTTCGCAGTTACCGCAACGCCAGGCGCAGGTCAGCCTGAACGGGCGTGGTGTGCCAATGACTATCCTGCAGCAGTGGGGATGGCCAGCACTACCGCTTCCTGGTGACGGTAACATTCAGCTTACGGCCAGCGGTAATATTCTGGCAGATGCGCCACTCAAACCGACCGTGAACGGCCAGCTACATGCTGTAAATGCTGATAAACAGCAGGTGACGCAAACCATGCAGGCGGGTGTGGTATCCGGTAGTGAAGTCTCAGCGCCGCCACTTGCGCAGTGATTATTGCCCGGTGGCGCTTCGCTTACCGGGCCTACTTCCGCTCATAAACGAATATATTCACTGCACAACAACCATTTCACCGGCTCGTCCTCTTCTATCGCCGGGAAGCGTCCCCCAGGCTCAAGAAAGTGGTTATCGTGCCGGTCGTCATTCACCATTGAGATTTCCCAGCCCAATACAAACGCTTTCTCGGCCCAGAAACGATGATACAAACGGGGTGGCAGACAGATGCCTTGCCCTGGTTTCAACGCCAGCGTTTCACCGGGCTTAACGGTTCGCCGCTGACCATCCACACTTACCTCAATAATATGCTGCGCGTCATACTGAGCATCGGGCGTGGCCCATGCCAGCTGCATACATAAATCACCGCCGCCGCGATTGACAATATCTTCCATTTTATGAGTGTGAAAATGCCATGGCGTTTGTTGATCCTGCTGAATTTGCAGCATCTTTTCGGCATACGGTTTGGGATAGTTTGCCGAACCCAACACGCCATTGCGCAACGTCAGCAGCGTGAGCCCGGTTTGCGCAAAATCACCACGACCAAAATCGGTGACATCCCAGCCCAGCTGGAGATCGAGCACTTCATGCCACAGAGTTTGATCCTGTTGCCGCCAAGCGTCGACGGTAAAATACGCAAAGTCAGGCAGACAGATTCGAAAAGTCTCGGCGATGGCATGCGCTTTATCAACGGCATAATTAATTTGTGAACGCTTCATTCCACTTTTCCTTGTCGCGAAAGAGGCGGGTTTCCCCGCCTGCATGCCGTTAGTAAAGTGATGCTTTGCCAGTAGATCCAAACAGCTTCATTTTATGGCGGATCACATCCCGTGCGGCGCTAATCGCTTCCGGGTAAATCACGTTCGGGTCCCACCAGGTTTCTTTCGCCAGAATTTCACGCACCTTCTGGAAGTAGGCGTACTTCATATCGCTGGAAATATTGATTTTGCCCACGCCCAGCGTGACAGATTCGGCAATCTCCGCATCCGGGTTCGCCGAGCCGCCGTGCAGCACCAGCGGAATATCCAGCCGCCCGGCGATATCACGCAGAATGTTCATTTGCAGCTCTGGCTGCATTCCTTTCGGGTAGATCCCGTGGGCGGTACCAATCGCTACTGCCAGCGTGTCAGCTCCGGTACGGGCGATAAAGTCCTGCGCCTGAGCAGGATCGGTGTAGGTGACTTTTGATACGCCGCCTTCCACTGACGTCCCGGTCTGGCCGATCGTCCCCAACTCCCCCTCAACCGAGACACCTACCGCATGCGCCAGTTTGACCACTTCGCGGGTCAGGGCCACGTTTTCCTCATAGGGCAGCAGCGAACCGTCGATCATCACCGAGGTAAACCCACACTGAATCGCCCGCAGGACATGTTCCACCGACGCCCCATGGTCCAGATGCAGAGTAAACGGCACTGTGCTACGCATCGTGATATCGCGGACATAGCTAAAAAACGCATCACCGACGAAATCATGCTCGCTGGGGTGAATCGAGATAATCGCTGGCGTGTTGGTTGCTTCCGCCTCTTCGACCACTGCACGCACAAAGCAACTATCCGCCACGTTGAAGGCACCAATGGCAAAACCGTGCTGACGAGTAGGCTGCAGTAATTCTTTCATCGAAACTAACATGTTAATTCTCCAGTTTCAGGGTGTAGAAAGCCCTGCCAGTGCGTCATCGCAGAGGCATAGAAGGCGTTACAGAAAATGAATCAGGCTTTGCCGATAGCGCCGCTGGCCTGCAGATACGGAATAATGGCTTCTTCGCAGGCCTGTTCCATCAGGGCCAGGGCATCAACAAGTTCACAGGATTTGTCGCGACACAGGGTATGGAGCAATGCGGCTTTTCCGGCTTCAAAAACCGCCGCGCCAACGTTAATTTTGGCGACGCCAAACATCGGACAACGCTGTAGCTGGTCAAACGGCGTACCGCTGCCGCCATGTAGAGCCAGTGGCACCGTCGATAAACGGGCAATCTCCTCAAGGCGCTGGAAATCAATCACCGGCGTCACACCCGGCGCATACATACCGTGCGCCGTACCGACCGACACCGCCAGCACGTCGATCCCGGTCTGCTGGATAAACGGCTCAACGTCAGCAGCCTGGGTCATCAAATCAACGTTCGTCGCGTGGTCGTAGCGTGGAGCATCGGCAAGATGCCCCAACTCGCCTTCCACACACAGCGAGACGCTGGCAGCCAAATCCACAACTGCACGGGTCTGACGAATATTTTCCTCCAGCGCAAACGCCGAAGCGTCGATCATCAAGCCACTAAACCCGGCGCGAAAAGCCTGGCGGATGCGTACAGGATCTTTGCCGTGGTCCAGTGCCAGCACGACCGGCACCGAGGCTTCATCCGCCAGCGTTTTGACGACCGCAGCGGCTATCGATGCAGGAAAATGGTCCAGATGCCCCTGATACAGATTCAGAATAATGGGCGCATGATGTTTCTCAGCCACCCGAACCGCCGCACGGGCGCTTTCCAGGTTCATACAGTTGATGGCCAGCAGCGCATACTTCTCGCGCCATGCTTTCGTCACCATGCTTTTCATATCGGCAAACATACGGCCTCCGGTTATTCCAGGGTGAAGGTGATTTCTTCGTCTTTCAGCTTCTGATCGCTGAGTTCGTCAAACTCTTCGTCACGTTCTGTCACCGGTTTCTTCCACAGCGACAGCATGACGCCGCAAATCACCGTCCCGATCCCCAGCGCCAGGCAAAACAGCAGCGGGTGCGTGAAGAGTGGGACCACGAACATGCCGCCGTGCGGAACCGGACTTTCGACACCCCATACCATAATCAAGCCGCCCGCCACCGCTGATGCCACCACACAGGACCCAACCACGCGCAACAGGTCACGTGCCGCAATCGGTATAACGCCTTCGGTAATCATGCAGATCCCCATCGGGAATGCCGCCTTCAGTGCCTCACGTTCGGCCCGGGTGTACTTGTGGCGCGTCAGCAGGAAGGAGAGCGTAATGCCGAACGGTGGGATCATCGACCCGACAAACTTGACCGCTTCAGGGCCATACACGCCGCTAACCAGCATGCCATCCGCAAACAGCGACATGGTTTTATTTACCGGTCCGCCGAAGTCGAATGTCGCCATTGCGCCGAGGATCGCCCCCATCAGAAAACGGGACCCGCCCTGCATGGACTCCAACAGATGAATCAACGCATCCTGCAGCCAGGCAATCGGCTTACCGATCAGCGTCATCATCAACAGGCCGCCAATCACGGTACTCAACACCGGTAGCACCATGATGGGCATCAGCCCCTGCATTGATTGCGGTAAACGGATATAACGTTTCAACAGCAGAACGGTGTAGCCAACCAGAAACCCGCCAAGCATTCCGCCAATAAAACCGGTATGAATTTCGCCACAGACAAAACCGACAATCAGACCCGGCGCAAATCCGGGGCGATCGGCAATGGAGTAGGCAATCGCCGCGCTAATCAGCGGTACAATCAGCCCCATCCCCCAACCACCTATCTGGTTGAGCATCCAGGGTATTGTCCCGATTTTTTCACCCACGTTAGTGCCGCCAAGTATTTGCCCCAGAGCAATACAGATCCCAGCGGCAACAATTAACGGGATCATCCACGAAATCCCCGTTAACAAATGCTTTTTAACTTCCTGAGATAGCGGAATTTTATTTTCACTCATGTGAAACCCCTCCAAAATGAGGATCGCTACTGGTTTGCGTTAACTAATGATTTTTCAACCTTTTCAAGAAACTGAACCGGTGATTTTATGACTATTTCCGTTTTCACTCGCACAATGCGTTTATTTGAAAACCGTTCCTCACCTTTTATTTTTACATCCACAGCAAGAATCACGACATCTGCAGATGAAATATCCTCTGCCAGCAATTCATTTTCCGTTCCGATAGTGCCCTGGGTTTCAACTTTAATATTATGACCAAGCGCTTTAGCACCTTTAATTAATTTCTCACGGGCAATATAGGTGTGCGCAATACCCGCCGTACAGGCGGCAACACAAACAATATTCATAACATGCTCCACTTTTTATTTAGCAGACATTGGATTCAGCATATTGGCTAAATAGCTCAATAATTTTCTGTGGACTGCTTTCGACCAGTAATTGTTCAATAATATCTTCGTCAGCCAGTGCTCCGGCAACCTGCGAGAGCAGACGAATATGCGTGGTGTTCTGATCTTCAAGACGAACGGCAAACAAAATAATGCACCGCACATTGCTGCCATCCAGCGTTTCCCAGGGAATATCCTGGCGGGTACGACCAATAGCCAGCGTCGTATTGATCACCGCTGATGATTTTCCGTGCGGGATCGCAATATGATTTTCAAAGCCGGTTGATCCCTCAGATTCACGCTGCCAGACATCCTGAATAAACGTTTCCCGACAGCTAATAGCACCATCTTTTTGCAGAATATCAGTCAGTTCCTCAATCACCTCCGTTTTGTTTGTCGCCTTCATGTCCAAAATAACGCGATTCGTATTGAGTATTTTCGTTATATCCATCAATCATACCTCATGGAGTTCAGACATTAATTTTCAACGACCAGTGACGTCGCCCGATGTAATTTTTCAGTAATAACCGTTTCCGTTACCCGCTTAATATCCGCATCATTGAAGAAGGCGGTGACATACACGACAGGCATAGCAATGGCGGGTAAATTAATGGTCGACACCACCAATTCAATATCGTCCGTCAGCACAGAGGGCAAACTACCTGCCGACACCACGCCAACAATGGTCCAGTCCGGAAAGGCACGCAGAATGCGACTCTTGAGTAAATGGGAGGTGCCAATACCGGTCGAGCAGACCAACAGCACACGCTTACGCGCCATCTGGCGCTCCATTGCCGCCTGAAAGTGGACGGTAAGATATCCCACCTCATCTTCCGATACCGCCCGCTCGCCCCAACCGCTAAACACCCGATTCACCGCGCATTGGGTCAACCGCCAGACGTCCTGCAGCTCGCCTTTGATATCCTCCAGTAGCGGATTGCGAATGCGGATCTGGTAGTTAAGCCGGTTAATCAGCGGCTTAATATGAATCAGTAATCCGTCATATAGCGCACTATCCTGACTGAGATCGCTGTCGACCATCTCGGCGAAGGTGGCAATCAGTCGATGGGTAATCAACCGCGCTTCATCGCTGGAGTGCATATGGCCAATGACGCTTACATCGTTATGCTCCTCAATCACGACGCCAGACGAGATAATATATTGATAAATAAACCAGACTTCGTCTTCCGGCAGTGAATGGGCTATACGTTTTTCTATACGTTGAATCATGCGGCTGGCAATTGAGAAAATGCTCTCATCACATGAAGTGATATTTTCATCTTTTCGCGGTAAGGCATTTCCACGCGTGATGCGATACATCATGATCAGAATATGAGTAAAAATATTGACGTAATACGGTTCGCCTAACGACCAGCACAGATCATTCTCCATTTCCTGCAACAGCGTCTGGACAAATAAAACGTCTTCCTCACCAAAATAATGGACTAGCGCTTTATAGCTCCCCGGGTCAAGACGTGAATAAACCACACTACCGGGTTCATTATGGTTAATCACACCGTTGATCAGTGATGCCATCGCCTGGCGCACACCACTCTCGCTACCTTCGATATGCGTGCCGCTTTGGCTGCGGATCAGCGATAAACCCAACGGGGCAATCCATGATTCAATCACCTTCAGATCGTTAACTATCGATGCACTGCTGATAAAATAACGTTCGGACAATTTACTGATCGATGTTTCATGTGGCGTTTCGCTTAATAATTGCGAGGCTATCTTGACGCGTCGTGAGTTATTCATCATGCCGTCAGCGTCATCACCCTCCGCTCCTAATAACTGGTCTAAATATAAAAGATCGGTAATATTATCGGCACTTAATATCACACCTGCGCCAGCACGCTTATCAATGGCTATTTTCCATTCCGATAACCACTGTTCCAGTAAACGCAGATCGCGTTGTACAGTCTTTTCCGAAACAGATAAATGCTCAGCAATTTTCAACAGTGTGACATATTCCTTCCGGGACAGAAGAAACCTTAATAATCTGTTTTGTCGCGAGGTAATCATTTGCATTATTTACCCTTATCACACACCAGATTAAATATCTAAAGAAGCATTTATGCTCCACGTGTAATCCGTGATGATAAATATAAAAGGACTACGATGATGCAACAATACTAAATCGTGTCCTGTATTCCGGACAGAAATAAGACAAAAAAGGGAAATAGTGAGATATTTACAGCGCAGATCACATTTTTTTCATGTATTAGAGTGACAGCGATCGCAAATATGGATAGGTAAAAATTTAAGTCAGGATATTTTTTCTTTTCAGATCTGGAACGCTGTACGCACCGTAGGCCGGATAAGACGCAATGCGTCGCCATCCGGCACCACATTCACATGCGCTTATAGGGTTATCTTCAACATATCTTCCTCACCAGGCGTAACCACCGTTCCCCACGCGCTGCACACAGATGAACCGCCCTGCACATCGCTAACCTGCGGAATATTACGCAGACACAGCGTCCAGTTACGCGCTTCACCGACACCCTGCACGGTCAGCGTATTGCCCACTCGTACTACCTTCAGCGTGAAGATAACCGAGCCGTCAGACGCCGGAACTTCACAGAGCGCTTCACGCCCTTCCTGCAGATGGAACAACTGAAACGCGGTCCCTTCGTGCCAGGCGTAATCCGGCTTCTGATTATTGTTCCCCAGCGCCAGCAGCGTGTTATCCCTCACATACACCGGCAGGCTCAGGAAGTCGTGCCGCTGCTTATGCCAGCGACTGCCTGTTATCTCGTCATTACGCCACAGGTGCGTCCAGTCACCTTCCGGCAGGTAAAATTGCACGTCACCGGTTTCCGAGAACACCGGAGCCACCATCACGCTATCACCCAGCATGTACTGACGGTCAAGATAATCACACGCCGGATCGTCCGGGAACTCCAGCATCATCGCCCGCATCATTGGCGTGCCATGGGTACTGGCGCGAACCGCTTCACGATACAGGTACGGCATCATGCGGCATTTTTGCTCAGTGAAGAAACGCACCACATCGCAGGATTCATCGTCGTATGCCCACGGCACGCGGTAGGATTTGCTGCCGTGCAGGCGACTATGGCTGGAGAGCAGCCCAAACGCACACCAGCGTTTATAGACATGTGCTGGCGCAGTATTCTCGAAACCACCAATATCGTGGCTCCAGAAGCCAAAGCCCGACAGGCCGATAGATAAGCCGCCGCGCAGACTTTCCGCCATCGATTCGTAGTTGGCATAGCAATCACCTCCCCAGTGCACCGGGAACTGCTGTGCACCGACAGACGCAGAGCGGGCAAAAAGTACCGCCTCTTCTTCTCCCACCGTCTCTTTCAGTACGTTCCACACCAACTGGTTGTAGATGAACGCATAATGGTTATGCATTTTTTGTGGGTCAGCGCCGTCAAACCACTGCACATCCGTTGGGATACGTTCGCCAAAATCCGTTTTGAAGCAATCGACGCCGATATCCTCCAGGCCTTTCAATTTGTTGGCATACCACTCGCAGGCCGCAGGATTCGTGAAATCATAAATCGCCAGCCCCGGCTGCCACTTATCCCATTGCCACAGAGAACCATCAGGGCGTTTAAGCAGATAGCCTTTCTCTTTCAGCTCGTTGAACAGCGGCGATTTCTGGCCAATGTACGGGTTGATCCACACACAGACCTTTAACCCTTTTTCTTTCAGGCGACGGATCATCCCTTCCGGATCCGGGAACGTCACCGGGTCCCACTCAAAATCACACCACTGAAATGCCTTCATCCAGAAGCAGTCAAAATGGAAGACATGAAGCGGCAGGTTGCGTTCGGCCATACCGTCGATAAAGCTGTTCACCGTCGCTTCATCATAATTGGTGGTGAACGATGTGGTCAGCCACAGGCCGAACGACCAGGCGGGCGGCAGCGCCGGACGACCGGTAAAGCGAGTATAGCGATCCAGCACCGCTTTCGGCGTTGGGCCGTCGATGACGAAATATTCCAGATACTCGCTTTCAACGCTGAACTGCACTTTCGACACTTTCTCAGAGCCAATTTCAAACGACACACACTGCGGATGGTTCACCAGCACGCCGTAGCCGCGGTTGGTGAGATAAAACGGGATGTTCTTGTAAGACTGCTCAGTACTGGTGCCGCCATCGCGGTTCCAGGTTTCCACCGTCTGACCATTACGTACCAGCGCAGTAAAGCGCTCGCCCAGCCCGTACACCGTTTCACCGACGCCCAGATCCAGGCGTTCAAACATATAGTTTTTCCCGCTGTTGGTGTCCTGGACATAGCCGTTATTTTTCAGCTGGCTGCCGGTAATACGTTCGCCGTTACGCAGGAAGTCCAGCGACCAGAACTCGCCTTTAGTGACCCGCACGCTCAAATTACCGCTCTTCAGTTCGGCAAATTCAGCGGTGTTTCGCATCTCGACGCTGACGTCCTGCAGCACGTTCAGCGGGTAATGCGGGCCGGTATCCAGCGCGCCCTGGAAGTGTTCCATTCGCACCCCAACCACGCCTTCCTGCGGCGAGAAAAAGCGCAGGGTGAAGAGTGGCGTATCCAGTTGCCATGTACGTTCACGCACATCGCGCGGCGCAACGTAGACAATCATCTCGTTACCGTGCTGTTCAACCTCGAACACCTGAATCGGGTGAGTTAAATTCAGGCCAGGCTGCGTCAGCCAGTTTCCGTCGCTAATTTTCATCGTCAGTTCCTTAGTTCTGTCATTCTTTCGTCGTAAAATCCTGCTGATTGCGGCGCGCGCCCTGAGCCAACTGACTCATAATTTCCGTCAGATACGGGGTTTTCAGGGTGTAGAAACGTTTGGCAATCACGGCACTCAGCAGGTAGCAAATGGCCGGGACAATCGTGAACAATGCGATAATGATGCTAATGGTGGCGCTATTTTGGGTTTTCGCTGCGGCATCGTAGCCGCCGCCCGCCAGCATCCAGCCGATCATCGCCCCGCCAAGCGCCAGGCCCAGCTTGAGCACGAACAGCGTTCCCGCAAAGCTGATACCCGTCAGACGTTTTCCGTTGCACCACTCGCCGTAATCAACGGTGTCGGACATCATTACCCACTGGATTGGCGTCACGAGCTGATGCAGTACGCCAATCACGAAGATGAAAGCGAACATGGTGAGGTTGGCGTGCATCGGCACGAAGAACATTGCCAGGCTGATGACCGCCAACAGGGCATTCGTCCACCAGAAGACACTCACTTTGCATTGCCAGTCAGTCAGCGGTTTTGCCAGCGCAGAGCCGATCAGATTGCCGACACAATAGGTGGTGAGGAAGGCCACAAACACTTCCGGCTTGCCCAGAATCCAGGTGACGTAATACATCATCGCCCCGCCGCGAACGCAGACGGCAAGGATGTTGAGAATGGTCAGCAGGCCGACGATGCGCCATTGATCGTTTTGCCAGATATCACGCAGGTCTTCACGCATTGAAGTGCTGCCCGGCGGCGCTTTCACACGTTCTTTGGTGGTGAAGAAGCAAAACGCCAGCATCAGGAACGCCACGACCGAGAGCACGGCAATCCCGCCCTGGAAGCCCAGCGCTTTATCTTCACCGCCAATCAGATTAACCAGCGGCATCATCAGCACGGTGGAGAGCATGCCGCCCGCCGTCGCCAGCACGAAGCGCCATGACTGCAGGGAGATGCGCTGCGTGGGGTCATTAGTGATCACGCCGCCCAGCGCACAATAGGGAATGTTCACCACGGTATAAAGCAGGGTCAGCAGCGTGTAGGTGATTGCGGCATAAATCATTTTGCCGTGCAGGCTGAGATCCGGCGTGCTGTAGGCGAGCACACAGACCAGACCAAACGGCAGCGCACCAAATAGCACCCACGGGCGGAATTTCCCCCAGCGTGAACGGGTGCGGTCGGCGAGCAGTCCCATGCAAGGGTCTGAGATGGCATCCAGCGCGCGGGCCAGTAAGAACATGGTGCCGACAAATCCGGCCGGAATACCAAAAATATCGGTATAGAAGAACATCATATATAACATGACGTTATCGAAGATAATGTGGCTGGCGGCATCACCCATGCCGTAGCCAATCTTCTCTTTAACGGACAAAATCTCACTTTTCATTACGCATCCTTGTTAGCACTTTCACACGCACTGATACCGGTTACAGTTCTTGTAAACCATCCCTGTGAGCGCGGGTATTGCGATATCTCGTTATCAAATTACGATTCTTATTTTCTGTGATCGGGGTAGCGTCGAAAAATGTGTCGAAGTGTAAGCGATGGATTTTGTAGAGATTTATTTGAAACTGGTCATGGTAAGGAGAAAGGGAAGTTAAAAAAGTGAGTGGGGGGGTGTGGAAACCGTAGGAAGTAGCTATAATGCGCCCCGCCTCCATGTAGCAATCGAGGCGCGGAAGATCGTCATCTCCGGTGAGGTGGCTGGACTTCAAATCCAGTTGGGGCCGCCAGCGGTCCCGGGCAGGTTCGACTCCTGTGATCTTCCGCCAAAATCCTTCCATAGCAGTCCATATCCGTCCATTTATAATTACAAAAACAACAAGTTAAAATAATTATCGTCCATATGTGACCATAGTCGGTTTCTGAAATCCGCTCAAAAAATGTATAGTAATCTGTATAGGATTTCGTGGCTAACACAGGGCTATACATATGGCACTCACAGATCTTGAGATAAAGCGGGCTCAGCCAAAAGAAAAAGCATATTCGCTAAGCGATGGTTTGGGCCTGGCGCTGCTGATTGAACACAACGGGAGCAAGGGTTGGCGCTTTCGCTATCGTTTTGATAACAAAGCCCGCTTGATGTCCTTTGGCGCTTATCCACTAGTCTCCCTCTCCGAAGCCAGAGAAATGCGCGACAAATCGCGCAAACTTGTCATATCTGGTGTAGATCCAATGGCCGAACGTCGTACACAAAAAGCGCTGCGAGAGCAGGCTAACGCCATGACTTTTGAGGTAGTCAGTAGGGAGTGGCATCGTAGTAAAGCCGATCGCTGGACGCTGGGCTACCGTGATGAAATCATCAAAACCTTCGAACAAGATGTGTTTCCTTTTATCGGCCAGCGCCCTATGGGAGACATTACGCCGCAAGAATTGCTACAGGTTCTCAAACGCATCGAGCAACGTGGCGCACTGGAGAAAACACGAAAAGTACGCCAGCGCTGTGGTGAAGTTTTTCGTTATGCCATTATCACGGGTCGCGCCAAATACAATCCAGCCCCGGATCTTGCGATGGCACTGGCTACACCGAAAAAACAAAACTATGCCTGGCTGCCCGAGAACGAGATGCCTTATTTTATCCGCGATTTGGAAGGGTACACCGGGAGCCTTATTACCAGAAACGCAGCAAAACTTGTGATGCTTACAGGTGTCAGAACCCAAGAGATGCGTTTCGCAACATGGGATGAAATTGATTTTGAGAATGCCCTCTGGGAGATCCCGCCAGAGCGAATGAAAATGCGTCGTCCTCACCTTGTACCTCTCTCACGTCAGGTGATTGAACTACTCAAACAACTGGAACCGATCACCAAAAATTTCCCGTACATCTTTATTGGCCGCAATAGCCGTAAGAAGCCAATCAGCAAAGAAAGCGTAAATCAAGTTATCGAGCTACTGGGTTATAAGGGACGCGCTACAGGGCATGGTTTCCGGCATACCATGTCTACAATCTTGCATGAACATGGCTTTGATAGCGCATGGATTGAAACACAGCTCGCACATATTGATAAGAATGCAATTCGCGGAACGTATAATCATGCGCAGTATCTGGAGAAACGCCGGGAGATGATGCAATGGTATGCGGATTTCCTAGGCAGTCAAAAAGATAAAGTTAACTAATATTTTATATTCAAAAACAGCATTTATTATAAGATCAACAGGCCATGAAAAATATGTACATTCCATTATTGAAAACCATTAAAAAATAGGATGACCATATGGAGAAAAATAACCATAGAGAAGAACTAATCCAAGCATATAAGTCTAAATCACTCTGGAAAAAAATTACCCAGATATACTTAGATGAAATTAGATCAAACCCTAAAAATCTACCAACTATACTAGCTGAGATACATAATGAAAAATTATTCGATTTAAATGAATTGTATAAACATCTAGATATTGAAAGCAATGAACGGGATCTTTTTATTTTATTCAATGTTTATTCATTAGCATTACCAATGATGTCATGCTCAATTGAAGATATATTAATAACAACAGAAAAATTAAGTAAGGGAAAGAAATCTCCCATTGATATTCACGATGGCATTTACAACTTTTGTAGACATGATTTTCTCCATGCTCAACAGGGACTCTATTATATTAAGAAAAACCCTGAGAATTTAATATCGTACATCTCATCGGTCATCTCCTCAGCAAATAGCCATGATCCAACATGGTGTCTTTCTCAGACAGAACAATTGATAAGCAGTAGTGACCACTCTATTAGATCTCAAGCGTATTGGACAATAGGCAGACTACATTTAACAAATGAATGTGATATTATTTTGGCCAAATCGTTACTTAACTCCTCAAGTGAGAACGAAGGTAACAATATTGCCAATATAAACTTATTCAGAGCATTGATTAATTTTGGTAAAAACCATAGCCAATCTTGGCCTTATATAAAGAATAGCATTTCACATATTTTAGATAAAAATGATGATGACATCATAACTATTGCAGCACAACAATGTCATTGGGAATTTCAAAAAATCCCTAAAGATATCTTTCACTTATTGCTTGATGCTGTCAAAAAATCATCACTAAAATCTGGAGCATTGGATAGCATCGACTTGGTATTCATCGATTTAATTAAAAATAATGAGCACGATTTAGCAATAACCTTATTGGAAGGTATTTTAGAGAAAAATGACAATATCAAAATTACAAAATTTGACTCCTTTGTACATTATC